>MAXL01000196.1 GCA_001751005.1 Desulfobacterales bacterium S5133MH16 | reverse complement strand
CCGTGCAAAAATGCATGAATTTTGCCCAAAAGGTTACCGGAACTTTTTATATCCCATTCCTTTTTATGAGTTACTACAACATTCTTTTTAAATACGGGGTTGACAGGTTTACTGAAGCAATGGCCCGAAGTGGTCTTAAGGGTGCTATTGTGCCGGATCTTCCTCCTGAAGAGGGGAGAGACTACCTCGGAGCCATGGAAGAACACAACCTGGTTCCGATCTTCATATTTTCTCCAACCACGCCGGATGAGCGGATGAAATATCTTGCCTCCTTTGGAAAGGGCTTTATCTATTGCGTGGCCAGAAAAGGGGTGACCGGTGTGGATACCGATTTTTCAAAACAGCTGAAAAAATATCTTGCTCGATGCCGGAAAGCTACAGATCTTCCTCTGGCCCTGGGTTTTGGTGTTAAGGAGAAAAAAGATGTTGATTTTCTAAAGGGAAAAGCCGATATCGCTGTCGTGGGATCACAAACCATCCGTCTGGTTGATAAAGAAGGCGTGGGAGCTGTGGGTGAATTTATCAAAAGCCTGAGGTAAGACTTGAACATTTATCATTGATAATTGGTTATTGGTTCCTGAACCTTGAACCTCGATCTAATAATCAATAATCAATTGTTAATTATTAATTGTTAACCATTATTTATTCAACCCAGAACCCTATCTGTATTTTCGAAAAATCAAAGTTGCATTAGTGCCGCCAAAGCCGAAAGAATTGGATAAAGCGGTATCAATTTTTGCCTCTTTTGTCTCCCCGTACACATAGTTCAATCCCTGGCATTCCGGGTCAATCTGTTCCAGGTTCAAAATTGGCGGGACCTTGTTATCATAAACGGATAATACGGTCGAAATTGCTTCAACTCCTCCTATGGCTCCCAGAGAATGTCCAAGCTGAGATTTATTAGCCGTAATAAACGGCTGTTCTCGATCAGATCCAAAGACCTCCATTATGGCATTGGCTTCATTAATATCCCCTTTGGGTGTTGATGTGGCATGAGGATTGATTAAATCGACTTCTTCGGGCTCAATTTGTGCATCTTCCAAGGCCAGTTTAATGCATCTAATGGCGCCGTCAACATCAGGCTCGGTAATATGGCTGGCATCTCCGGTCATTCCAAAACCGGTGACTTCCGCATATATCTTAGCCCCTCTGGTTAATGCATGTTCCAGCTCTTCCAGGATCAGAACGCCTGATCCTTCTGCCATAACAAAGCCGTTACGGTTTGCATCAAATGGCCGTGAAGCGGATTGGGGGGTTGTGTATTTTGGCGACAGTGCTCTAAGCGCATGAAAACCGGCTATGGTTAATGGGGTAATTGCAGCTTCTGTTCCGCCACAGACAATGGCGTCTTCTTTGCCCAGTTGAATCCTCTGGAAAGATTCACCAATCGCATGAGCGCCGGAAGCACAGGCAGTTGCGATACAAGTATTGGCGCCTTTGGCCTTAAAAGAAATACTGATATTACCGGCCGCCAGATTGGGTATTAGACGGGGAATTAAAAAAGGTGATACTTTTTTACCGTTTAAGAAACGTTTAAATTCGTTTTCCCATGACTGGGGGCCACCCAACCCCGAGCCGATAATGACGCCAACCCGATACGGATCAATTTCTCCTTTCTCTAAATTTACATTAGAGTCGGCAATGGCTTCCAATGTTGCTGCGTAGGCAAACTGGATGAACGCATCCATATATTTAATCTGTTTCAGATCCTCTTTTGAAAAACCTGTTTTTCTCTGTTTGACAATATCTTTAATGTTAAAGTCTTTGACTTCGCCGGCAATAAAGGGGAAGTCTTCCGCCAATTTATATTTGGCTTTCACTTCATCCAGATCACCCCATTGAGTAATCCAGTCGATACCTGATTTGCCCGCCAACATGGCTTCCCATGTGGTCGGCACATCCAGTCCCAGTGACGTAACCATGCCTATCCCGGTGACTACAACCCTGTTTAATTCTATGGTTTTTCTCATTTTTTCTCCTTTAAAATAGATGAACTCGTCAAAATATCTTTTCTGTTTTTTTATTAAAGCTGCACCTGAAAACAGCATTAAGAAAAAGCGTTACTTTGTCAATATCTTTGTGCCCGGGACTCGATTCCACACCGGAACTGACATCCACGGCATGGGGCCAACTTACCCTGATGGCATGGGAAACATTTTCGGGCGAAAGTCCTCCGGCAATGATCAGCGGATGTTTTTCGCCAAAACTTTTGGCCTGATCCCAGTTCCATTGGAGCGCATTCCCTCCGGGAAGTCTGCCCCGGCCGCATTCCACCAGAAAAGCCGATGCCGGATAATTTTCAGCATCTTTTAAAGAGGGACTGCCGTCAATAAACAAGGCCTTTATCACCTGAAGGTTTTCGTTACAAAGGCGACGAACAAGTTCAGGGGATTCCTGGCCGTGCAGCTGAACAGTAGAAAGATGACAGCGTTCAACATGATTCATAATGCTCGAAAACGATTCGTTGACAAACACGCCCACGGTTTTGACACGATCCGTCACTGCCGAACAAATTTCTCCGGCCCGGTCGTCTGTCAGATGTCTCGGGCTTTTGGGATAAAAGACGCATCCGATGGCATCCGCCCCAAGCGCTACACATTGCAGTGCTTGTTCGACCCGGGTCAGGCCGCATATTTTGACCTGTGGTATAAAATTATTTTTGTTCATTTTATGGTAAAAACAGTGAGATGAGCTACCGAACCTTTTTAGGCAATTTCCCGGCTTATTCGGATAAAGACATTATAATTGCCGGGATATTTATAATGCAAGACTTTTGTTTGTTTTTACGGTTGTTGGGCATGTTCAGGTAAATCTTTTCCCAGGAGCGATTTGAGTAAAGCCCCTGGGTTGTCCGCACGAACAAGGCTTTCACCGATCAGAAAATTCCATATTCCCGAATCGCTCACTTTTTCAATGTCTTTTCGTGACCGGATTCCGCTGGCAGCTACGGCCACCTGATCGGGTTCAAGAAGAGATTTCATACGAATTGAGATGTGGATATCGGTTTCAAAAGACCGCAAATTGCGGTTGTTTATCCCGATAAGCCCGGCGCCCGCCCGAGTGGCCTTTTCCAGGTCTTTTTCCGAATGGATTTCCACCAGGGCATTCATTTGAAGTTCGTTGCATATGTCAAGATAATCTTTCAGCTGTTTGGGGTCAAGAATGCGGGCAATCAGCAAAAGGGCATCCGCCCCCATCACCGCAGACTCAAAAATCTGGTATGAGGAGATCAGAAAGTCTTTACGAAGCACCGGAAGGGTTGTGCTTTCCCGGGCGCGTTTCAAGTCATGGATACTGCCCTTAAAATGAGGTTGGTCGGTCAAAACGGACAGGGCCGCCGCTCCTCCCCTTTCATATTCTATCGCATATGTAACCGGATTCAGACCCGGACAGATGACCCCCTTAGAAGGGGAGGCCCGTTTGATTTCAGCAATGATATTTGCTCCGGATGGACCCGGTTGCGCAAGTTTTTGTAAAAAGGGGCGTTTTTTTCTCGGGATCAGTGCTTTTTCACGGAGAAGACGTTCCGGCAAACGGTGTTTTGCCGCCGCTATTTCCTGTTTTTTATCTTCAACGATTATTTGTAAAAAATCTTTTTTCATTTTCTTTGAACAATTTAACGTCTCGAGATTTTTACAACACCCCATTAATCCATTATTCCAGTATTCTAACATTCCAATTGGGGCGAAGCCCCTAACTTAGCCCGTTGTCCTGTTTTTCTCACAAAAGCACAAACCGGCGAATTCTTCAACTTTAAAAGCATCAAAAAAATGATTCACTTAGAATCTACTTCTTAAATATTACTCTAAAAAGAAGTATTTTCAACTAAAATACACGGGCAGTAACGTTTTACAGAGGGTTTATACAATATGAAAAATATTTCACGCAACAATTAAGTTATGCTCGGTTCTAAATAAACTGAATAAAGAAGATTGTAAATATAATGAATAAGAGCTTGCAAGTTTAATAGAAATAGCCTTATCCATCCCAAGCCGTTTGACACGAATCTATCACACGTTCTGCACAGGCCGGGCCTAAAGTTGTATGAAGCAGCTTTCTACTCTACTAAAAACATACTTGACATATAGAGTTAAAAAGACTACATTGCAATCATAATATCTATATGGGAGGTGAGCGATGCAGCTTACAATAAGAATGCCGGATGACCAGATGAGCAGGATTGAGCATATCGCAAAAAAATTGGGTCTTAAGAAATCAGATGTAACCAGAATGGCCATAAAAAAATTTATAGAAGAATACAATGATGGTATAGAGAAACCATTCGCTAAGGTTAAACATCTTTTAGGTGTTGTTGAGAGTGGAGTTCCCGACCTTGGGCAGCGCCATCGCGACCATCTGATTAAAAAAATAAAAAGCCACGGCAAATGAACGCCATTTTAGATACCGGACCATGGGTTGCATTGATAGACCGAAGTGAATCAAAGCATGATATTTGTGTGCAATGGCTCAAGCATTATTCTGGAAAACTATATTCCACCGAAGCTGTTTTGACGGAAGTTCTTTACCTTCTAAACTTTTCGATAAAAGCTCAAACAGCAGCCATTGATTTTGTTCTTAAATCGGTGGTTGAAATAATTCCCTCAAGTTTTGAAAGTCTGAAAAAAGCAAAAAATCTCATCAAGAAATACTCAGATTTGCCTATGGATTACGCCGATGCTACAATAGTATGCCTCGCAATGGATATAGGGACACATGATATTATTACCTTTGATCAAAAAGACTTCAATATTTACAGAGTCAAAAAGAAGCCATTTGTCATTATCCCTTAATCATTGAACCCAGAACCTCGATCTAATAATCAATAATCAATAATCAATTGTTAATTATTAATTGTTAACCATCACGCGGCGCACGCGCAGCGCAGGCGCTTGCGCCGCGTGAGCGCCTGCGCTGCGCGTGATTATTAACCATTATTTATTCAACCTTGAACCCTATGCTCTGAGCCATTTACCCTTCGACATTCATTATTCAATATTTTTATCCTGCTGTGCCCTGCCTGTCGGAACGCAGTGGAGATCCCGACCCACTAATCCCGCTTGGCACAAAGTCTCTGGAATATAAACGCTTAATCTGCAGTCATTAATTTGCGTCAATCTGCGTAATCTGCGGATGGGGAGAGAGAATGGAAAGGTATAGTGCCAATTTTCTTTTAAGGCGAACGCACAGGGTTCAGCGGAGAAAACGTCTCGGAATTTCTACGAAAATATATTGTTGGTAATACATTACCAAAAAACAGATAAGCCGGATTTTGTTAATCCGGCTTGACTTATTGTTTTTATTTGGTCGGGACGACTGGATTTGAACCAGCGACCCCAGCGTCCCGAACGCTGTGCTCTACCAGGCTGAGCCACGTCCCGACTTGTTTTATCTTTTTATGCTTTTGATAAATAATTGTCAATCATTTTTGACGATCTCGTAAAAAGTCCAACTTCTGCGTTGTGCTGCATTTCGTAATCATTCAACGTACGAAAAGTACGCCTCATGATTACAAAATTTGCACGCCTTGAAT
>MAXL01000195.1 GCA_001751005.1 Desulfobacterales bacterium S5133MH16 | reverse complement strand
TCTACAAATCGCAGTGGCCGCAATCAGGGCATCGGGAATATGAAGACCATGACTTTTAGCATATCTTTCAATCATATTTATTGCTGTCTCAGTAATTTTCTGGTCCAGATTAATGATTTCCAGTTTTTACAAGCGGCTCTTTATCTTTAATAATTCTCTTTTATTCAATGCACCAAAATATAATTCCATTAAGGTAATAGCGCTCAGTACAATATTTTGGAAGCCGATACGCCTGAGCGAACCGGTTGCCAAGGTGTTATTTTTAAATGCTTCGATGAAAATATCGGTATCACACAATATCATGGCTTAGTTTCTGGCCCAGGCTTTTTTTCTTATATCACTGAGGGTGATCTTTCTGTTCTCCCAAAGCCCAAAAAGATCCGCCACACTCCCTTTGTCTCCTTTGCCGGACTTTCCGGTCTTTTCATCCGCACTTTCCTCAATCTCTACAAAAGGCAATTCTTTCAATAAATTTAATATAATAATCGCCTTTTCATTATCTTTTATTTTAATATACAATCGGGTCATTGGCTTTCTCCTTTTCTAAAATCAGGCTAAAACCAGATTATCGTATTGAAATAGAAATGACAACCGATAATTTTCTTGTGTATCTTTTGTAGTCCGGGACATCCATTGCTTTATAAGTTTCTATTAGAGGGCATAGGGCAGAGAGAGAACTTTGGTGACGCTCTTCAGTTATCAAGTTTTTGGGGAAACTCCGGGACAATGGTGATATATTGACATTTACTTTTTAGTTGCTTGATGCCGGTTGCTTGCTACTAGTTGCAAAATACTGGATGCTGGTTGCTTGATCACGAATGTTTCGATTGGAGATTGTCGCAACGGCGAAATGGTTGTTCGATCCCGGTGAAATGTTTCTTATTTCACCCCGATGGAATAAACGGAAAAATAGATTCCACCCCGATGGAATAATGACCCCAAATGCATTCCATCCCAGTTAAATAAAAGCCAAAAAGATTTAACGGGATAAATTGGGCAGGCGGGGTAAAGTCATTGATCTTTTCTTACTTATCACGATGTTATTAAAAAGGCAAAATACGGACCCGCGTTTTATGTAGATCAATGGATATCAAAGACCCACTTTGAATTTCAACCATGAACTCGTTTATTGCATTTACAACTATAGAACCAATA
Source organism: Desulfobacterales bacterium S5133MH16 (assembly GCA_001751005.1). Taxonomy (GTDB): domain Bacteria; phylum Desulfobacterota; class Desulfobacteria; order Desulfobacterales; family UBA11574; genus S5133MH16. The sequence goes on along the minus strand of MAXL01000195.1, from coordinate 3,661 downwards.
ACGCTCGGCATAACATTTTGAGTTCGTACCTGAATAACACTTGGACCGGCATCTTTGGAAGCGGCGAGTAAAGCTCCAAAATCTAAATCATGCGTAAATACAACATATCCTTGTTCCTTTGCCCATGTCATTATCTCTTTGTCTGATGCACCATGAGATCCGACATTAGACCAGTGAATAGCCTGAAATCCCTCGTTTTCTAAAAAATCAACCCAGACAGGTGGCAAGTTCATATCAAGGAGAATTTTCATCAGCTCGCTAAGGGAATGTCTCTTTCTTCTGATCGCCAAGCAGCATATGACAATGCTTCCATAATATCCTCCCGTTCAAGATATGGATATGCTGCTAAAATATCATCAATAGTCTCTCCGGTGGCAATAAGGCCGACTATCGTACCGACAGTCACCCGTTTTCCTCGAATGCATGGTTTCCCCCCCATGACTAGCGGGTCAAAGGTAATACGCCGTAACTGTTTCATTTTTTTCTCCTTCACCTAAACTTATATCAATAATATCTCAGAAGGATATATATGTCAAATTTGAATTCCGTGTGTTTTTGGGGATGTTCGAGAGAAGCACTTCGCGTAATCTCCGGGACGATGGTGAAATATTGACATTTACTTTTGAGTTGCTTGATATGGATCGCTCGCTGCTGCTTGCAAGGTACTGGATACTTGTTGCTGGTTGCTTGATCACAAATGTTTCGATTGGAGATTGTCGCACTGTTTAAAGTAATACGTTGATGCAGAACATGCACAATTCCGCTTTCACAGTTACATGCGCTCCTTCTCACAACCTTCTTAGGGAAATGGAGTCACCTTGATTATTGATTAATATTATTTTTGAATAGTGAAAAGCGCAGAGCGAAGCACTTCGTGCTGGTTATAGGTGATTGGTGAATTATTTAAATTGGTTATGGTTATGTTAGGCCCTTGATAATATCAGATATTTGCGAATTTAAAATCGGTAGTTCATTTTTAACAATATCCCAAACCATTCTGTAGTCAATTCCAAAATATTCATGAACAATTTTATTTCTAAAATCCTTAATGGGCTGCCAAAGAACATCCGAGTATTTGGACTTAATTTCACTTGAAATTTTGCCCACTGCTTCACCAATAATCTCCAGCTCTCTTATCGTAGCTGAGCATGTCTTCCTATCATGGATAAATTCTTTATAATTCATATTTTCAAGGTAGATCTCGATTGCTGCTATGGATTCCAAAATATCATTGAGATAGTGCTTCTCGTCTCTATGTTCAGACATAGATTATCTCCTCAAGGATATGCTTTTTTACATATGGCTTTATCGAAGATTCTATCCCAAGATCAACGTTAGTTTTTAAGTTTTTTCTCAGGTATTGCTCAAGAGCAAAAAAGTTTCTAAAAATATGTTCTTCATTAAGTTCAACCGCAATATCAATATCAGAATCTTTTTTCGAATCGCCTCTTACATAGCTTCCAAAAATACCTATTTTCCTGACACCATATTTTTTTTGCATCTCTTCTTTGTGTGCTTTCAGAAATGCTATAATTTCATTTTTATCCATAATAAATCCTCCAAAATTTGGGGTTTCCGTATTTTCCGCCCCGGTAGAGTAAAGTAGAGAACAGGTTTAGCTGACTCCCAGGATAAATAAACACCCAGAGGGCCTCCCCTGCTCCCCCTCGTCAAACTGTGCATGGAGAATCAATGTAAAAACTCCGGGACATCCATTGGTTTATAGGTTTCTATATTGGTCTCTAGATGCTTGATGATTGTTGTAAAATACTGGATACTTGTTGATGGTTGTTTAATTATGAATGCTTCGATTGAAGATTGCAACGAGTATAGTTGGAGGGAGTCCCTTAACCTTGATCTAAGTCTTCCTCTTCAGATGCTTTTTGAAGATTATCGTCAAAGCATGAAAACACTATAGGAGAAGATAATTCCTGACGCAGTGTTAAGGCTGAGGCTAAATGAATTGAATCAAAACCTCTTAAAGCATGTTTTTCTGTCAGGTCACCCGCCAGTCGGATCATATCTTCTGTAACACTCAAAATAAGATACCTGCTCCAATCTTTATTAAAAACCTCTTTCATGCGATTATATTCATCTGATGTGAATGCCTTCTCCCGATATCTGCGAGCGAAAGCCGCCCTTGCTTCAGCGTAAGCAACAAGAGAGGTAGCCGTAACTTCTGAAGATTTGACCAGATCATCAACTTTCGACGATTCATTTTCTTCAACATACAATTTTACCAAGCTGCTGGTATCAAGATATACGATCATGTTATCGCCTGTCCTCGACAACAGCGCCGGAAACGCTCTTGCCTCTTGAAGCAATTCGAGGCGTCATACCCAATGGTTTGCCCCCGGACCAGAAAGCCATGCCACGCTGAATCAACTTAAATATTTCCTCTTCTTTAGTTGCTTTCTCGAAAGGTATTATTACGGCTATCTCTTTTTTTCGATCTGTGACAACGATTTTCTCTCCGGATTTCACTAGCTTCATATATCTGCTCAGATTTTCCTTTAATTTTCTTATGCCAATTGTTTCCATAACTTTAACCCTCAAAGCTTTGAATAATGTTGCTACATTATATCTATATGTTGCCTCATTTGTCAAGTGCGCTTTCGTGGAAACAAACGCTCCTCAGTTATTAAGTATCTTTGGTTGAAAAGTTTAAGGTTCAAAAAGTTAAAGGATTGAAGAATCGGTGTCAGGTCTTCTTTTCTTGACAAATTCGACTAATCTAATCCTAATACGATCTTCCTATTTTTCTCTCGCAGTAGAGTCCGGGACGATGGTGATATATTGACATTTACTTTTTAGTTGCTTGGTGCTGGTTGCAAAATACTGGATGCGTGTTGCTGGTTGTTTGATCATGAATGTTTCGATTGAAGATTGTCGCCCTGGTTAAATGGTTCTTCGATCCCGGTGAAATGTTTCAACCCCGATGGAGTAAATGGAAAAATAGATTCCACCCAAGTACGATCTGCTGAATCTACCCCGGTTTTTAAATTATCAAAACCCTTTCTTATCATGAATTCGCATAGATTTTGAAGGAACATTCTCTTCCATATTTTCTTTATCCTGGTTATCTTTATCCTGGTTTTCTTTATTTTCCTCTTTATCGTCTTTTTCAACGTAGAGCATTGCTTCGGTTCCTTTTCTCATTCGTTTCGCCGAATTTTTATTCACTTTCACAACTGCTTTAGAAGCTTCAGCGCTCTGAACCGTGCCACAGACAAGCTTTTCTCCCGAAGATATAATAAAGCATACTGTGGCTCCCACAATAAACCCATCATCCACACCGCCATTAATATGGACACGCCCTTTACTTTCATTAACCCAAGAAACTTGTGCTGCCATAGCCATGCCCGTAAAACAGATGGCTGCTAATATGATAATGGTAAGCGTAACGAAAAATACGTTAATTTTCTTCATAGAACCCTCCTTTCTTTAATAGAATGAGATTGTTGAAAAACGCCCTCTTTTGTCTGCTCGCTATTGTCAAGTCTGCATAATCATGAATCCAAGAAATTTTCCAAAGGCATCAAGGACCTGGCATAGCTCCGCTTTCTTGATTACATCAGAATGAGACCTTTGCAAAACGCCCCCTTTTGCCCAATTCCGGCGACAGGCTCAAATTTTAATCCTCAAAATACTCAATGTATTC
>MAXL01000194.1 GCA_001751005.1 Desulfobacterales bacterium S5133MH16 | reverse complement strand
CAATGGATTGGCCTATCGGTGGTGGCAAATTAAAAATTATTTCAACCTGTGGCCCTTTTCGTATTAGATCTTATTTGGAGCTTGTAGTTTGGAATTTATTTGAGATTTGATGCTTGTGATTTGTTATTTCTCTCCGAGCCGTAGGATCTGCCCTCCGGCCTGTAAGACCTACGGGCTGGAAGCGGAGCCGGAGGCCGGTTTGTCCGGGTTATAAAAAAGGAGGTGATAAAAGCAAGAATTTGGCAGGAACCCGATGGAAATTTTACTCTCTTAAAAAAGGGGGAAAGAAATTATGTTCGCTAAAAATATGTGGTCAAAGTTTATAATATCACTATTCGTTGTGGCCCTTGTTGCCGGATTTTCTTCCATGGCCGGAGCCGCAACAATTAAGGTAGGATCGCTCAATGACATGACCGGAGCGACCTCGGATGTGGGCAAGGATTATGCTCTGGGCATTGCAGAAGCCATTCATTATGTAAATGATACTGGCGGGATAAACGGCAAGCAGATCAAGCTGTATCAGTTTGATTATGGTTACCGTATTCCCGAAGCCCTGACTAAATACAACTTGTTTAAGCGACTAAAATGTGTGGCTATTCTAGGTTGGGGAACTGGCGATACAGAAGCATTGGCGCCGACGGTAGCCAGAGACAAGATCCCTTATATATCGGCGTCTTATTCGGGACATTTATGCAATCCGGAAAAGACACCCTATAATCTGTTTTTTGCAACGGACTATTCGACCCAGTCAAGGGGGCTCATAACTGCATGGTTTGATAAAAAATGGCCCCAAAAACCTGATTATGGGAAACGCAAGCCAAGAATTGCTATGTGTTATATGACTGCTTCTCCCTTCAGCAGTTCTTCAATTAAGGCGGCAAAAGAGCAGGCTAATATGCTCGGTTTTGAAATTGGTCCTGACCAGAGCATATCGTTATTTGCAATCGATACCAAGAGTCAGATCCTGGCATTAAAAGAATTTAAGCCGGATGTGCTCCTCCATACCAATACGGTGATGTCTGTTGCCGCAACGCTGCGTGATTCTTATGCACTGGGACTGGGCGCCGATCATCTCGTAAAATGCTGGGGGTATGATGAGAATCTTCCCAAGTTGGCAGGAAAGGCAGCCGAAGGCGCTATCGGATGTGCCCCGTGGGCGTTTTTCGGACTTGATGTATCTTTGATGGACAAGGTTATCGAATATGCCAAGAAGTATAACCCCGGAGTCCCTCTGGAAAAACGGACAATACATACGGTCCAGGCATGGGCAAGTGCGCTGGGGCTTGCGGAGGCGTTGAAGCGGGCGGATAAGGCCGGAGATTTGTCCGGGGAAGGGATCCTTAGAAAGGGTTTTGAGACAATGAGGGACTATGAGATTGGTCTTGGCATGGCTCCGGTAACTTATACGGCAACGGATCATAGGCCCCAAAGCCAGGCAAAAATCTATGAATATAAAAATGGGAAATTCTCACTGATCGATGAAGTTGACCTGAAGAAAAGATGGCCGGATAAATGGGCCAATGAATGGCTTGGATGGTAAAAAGGAGGTTATTAGGCTTTGTCGAAAGAGGAAATGATCTTAAAGATCAATAATATTGAGGTCAAGTATCACGAGGTCATTCTGGTAATAAAAGGGGTCTCCATTGAAGTTCCCAAAGGGGGGATTGTGGCCCTTTTGGGCGCCAATGGTGCCGGCAAGAGTACGACCTTAAAGGCGATCTCCGGTTTGCTGAAACACGAAGACGGCGAGGTGACCGATGGATCCATTGAATTCATGGGTGAGCGGATTGATAAGATAAAGGCTGAGAAAATTGCCAAAATGGGTATCGTTCAGGTAATTGAGGGGCGCAGGGTGTTTGAACACCTCACGGTAGAGGAGAACCTGAAGGTGGGTGCCCATATGCGAAAGTACGGCAGGTCGGTCAAGGACGGGCTGGAAATGGTATATAACTACTTCCCTCGGCTAAAGGAAAAGCGCAGTGAAATCGCCGGGTTTATCAGCGGCGGAGAGCAGCAGATGACGGTTGTCGGGCGTGCTTTAATGACCAGTCCCGAGCTGATCCTTTTGGATGAGCCTTCCATGGGTCTGGCTCCGCTTCTTATCCATGAAATTTTCAATATTATTACAAAGCTTAACCAGGAGGAGAAAATATCGATTCTTCTGGTGGAACAGAATGCCAAGCTTGCCCTTAATGTTGCACCCTATGCCTATGTGATGGAAAACGGTCGCATCGTCATGGACGACACAGCCGAAAAGCTTAGGGAAAATCCGGATATCAAGGATTTCTATCTGGGCATGACCGATATTGGTGGAAGAAAAAGTTTTCGGGATGTAAAACATTATAAACGAAGAAAACGATGGCTCACCTAACCCTTGAATAGAATAAGGGAGGAAAAATATGCATAAAAAACCGATTATACTAACATGCTTGAGTTTTGTAGTCATCACCGCTCTGCTTGCGGGTTGCGCAGGAATGACGGCAAAACCCACACAACAAAATTTCAAGATGCCGGTGGTTACTTTAGACTCAATGGAAGTTGTCCATGCTTTTGGATACTGGTATTTTTCAAAGAAAGTCCAACCCACCAAAGGAAAACCGGATAACGTGGGTGCACCTCTTGACCTGGCGTTTATCTTTAATATTGAAAACCCAAATGATTATCCGGTCAAGATGGAAAATTTAAAGTTCACCATTGCCTTTGAAGAGTTTGATCTGAACACGGTAAGCTCCACTGAGACCATGTGGGTCCCTGCCGGCAAAACAAACCAGGTGAGAGTGAATGCTCATTTTGATGTGAGACAGTCTTTGTTGAGCCTGCTGGTTACCGGCGGTTTTAAGCTGAAGGAAAAAGGAACCAATGCTTGGGCTCAGCTTGAGAAATGGTGGACAGAAATTCCGGAATATTCCGTTCCGATCCATGTGAAGAGCGGGGCGGCTATTTTCAAGGCAGACGGCCTGACCCAGGTGATTACTTTTAGCGCCACATTTCCTTAATAAGTCAAACGATATAAAAGTTCTTAAGTTGCAGGTTGCGTGTTCCAACGACAAAAACATAGAACGCGTAACCTGTTTTAATTCCGTATAGAAGTGATATATCAGAGGATTGTGTAACATGGGACTATACGATTTTACTTTTTATGATCTTATCCACCGTAATGCGATATGTTTCAATGATGCCGAAGCATGGTTCGAAGCTGACGACAACAGGAGTGTAACATTTAACCGGTTTAAAGAGCTGGTCGATCGCCTGGCCTGCGGTTTGCAAAAATCCGGCATTAAAAAAGGCGATCGCATCGGAGTGTTAGGAAAAAACAGCCTTGAATATTTTCTCCTTTACGGAGGGGCTGCGGCATTGGGAGCCATTATCCTGCCGATTAACTGGCGTCTTTCGGCGGGCGAAATCATTTTTAACCTGAATGATTGCACGCCGGTAGCTCTTTTTGTTGATGCAGAGTATCAGGAACTGGTCGAAGGTATAAAGGATACTCTTCCTTCAGTGAAAAATTATTATGACCTCAAACCCGGGGGCGGCCATTTTATTGAGTTTGATTCTTTGATGAATAACCATGGTGATTTTGAAGGGGCGGATGTTTCCAATGATGATGGATTCGCCATTGTTCATACTGCGGCTGTAGAAGGAAGACCCAGGGGCGCGTTGCTAAGTCACGGCAATTTTTTATGTGCCGGTTTGCATTTGAATTATTGCTTCAACTTGACGTCACAAGACGTGCATTTAAATCTTTTGCCCATGTTTCATGTGGGTGGTTTTTTTATGGCCACAAACAGTTTTCAAGCCGGTGCATTGAATGTCAATATGAGTAAATTTGATGCTGAAAAGGCGGTTGAACTTATCGAAGAAAAAAAAGTGTCTCTATTTTTTGATTTCTCGCCCATCCTTGCCTCCATCCTTGAAGTGCATGAACAAACACGTAAAGATATTAAAAGCCTCAGGGCCGTGATGGGGCTGGATACACCGGAGACCATCGAGAAATACCAAAAAGCCACCGGCGGAACCTTTTATTCTATTTATGGGCAAACAGAAACAACCGGCTTGGTAACCATGGGGCGTTACAATGACAGGCCCGGTTCGGCCGGCAAGATGATCCCACTTGGAGAAGTAAGGATTGTCGATGATTATGATCATCCGGTTCCGAACGGGCAGGTGGGTGAAATCACCGTGAAGGGGCCTCTGATTTTTAAAGGATACTGGAATCTTCCGGAAGACACAGCATACACATTTCGAGAAGGCCGGCACCACACCGGAGATTTGGGCCGTTTCGATGAAGATGGATTCTTATGGTTTTCAGGCCGTAAGGCCGAGAAGGAGCTTATCAAACCGGGCGGTGAAAACGTCTATCCTGCCGAGGTTGAAAAAGTGATTCTCCAGCATCCATCCATTGGAAAAGTCGTTGTTTTTGGAGTTCCTGATCCAAAGTGGAAAGAAGGAATCAAGGCTGTGTGTCTGTTAAAATCCGGTGAAAATATGGAGCCTCAAGCGCTTATAAAATTTGTTGGTGAACGTATGGCCAGCTACAAGAAACCTCAATATGTGGAGTTTATAACTGATTTTCCTTGTCTGGAAGATGGTTCACCGGATAGGGCTAAAATAAAAGAGCTGTATAGAAACCCACAGGAAATTTAACATTGACGGCTTCGTAAAAAGTCCAACTTCTGCGTTGCGCTGCATTCCTCGTCACTGCGACGTACTATAAGTACGTCTCATTCCTCGGAATTTGCGCGCCT
>MAXL01000193.1 GCA_001751005.1 Desulfobacterales bacterium S5133MH16 | reverse complement strand
TCGTAAAAAGTCCAACTTCTGCGTTGTGCTGCATTTCGCAATCATTCAACGTACGAAAAGTACGCCTCATGATTACAAAATTTGCACGCCTTGAATTTAAACTTTTTACGAGACCGTCTAAATCGGACTTTTTACGAGTTCATCAGGGTTAAACATTATCGCCCATTTTTTAATTTATGTTTACTGGAATCATAGAAGGCCTGGGAACCATTATTGAGATACGGTCTGAAGGCCAGGGGAAACGTTTTTCTTTTAACGCGGATTTTGTTCTTGAGCAGACCAGGATCGGAGACAGTATTTCCGTTAGCGGCGTCTGTCTGACAGTAGTTATGATCGACGGCAAACGGTTTCAAGTTGATGTGTCACCTGAAACACTTGTAAGGACAACCTTTGGCAGGGCAAAGATCGGAGATCGTGTGAACCTTGAGCGTGCCCTTCAGCTTTCCGGACGCATAGACGGTCATCTTGTTTCAGGACATATCGACGGCATGGGAACCATAAAACAGAAAAAAAACAAAGGCAATGCCGTCATTGTTACGATCGGAGTGCCTGAATCCTTTTCGCGTTACATGATAAAAAAAGGTTCGATCGCAGTGGACGGCATCAGTCTTACGATCAACAACTGTGATCGCGGTAGTTTTGAGGTGAGCATAATCCCGCATACTGCAAAATTGACAACTATGGCGATCAGCAAGGTCGGGGATTCGGTTAATATTGAAACGGATATGATCGGAAAATATGTTGAACGCTTTGTCACAACAATACAAAACAATGATAAAAAAGATCAAACCGGGCGGTCTATCGATATGCAATTTCTGGCCAAAACCGGTTTTATTTAAATCCATTGCCTAATTTTTATTAAGGAGAAAAAATTTATAATGTCACTGATAACCACGGAAGATGCCATTAAAGAAATAAAGGCCGGACGTATGGTCATTCTCGTTGATGATGAAGACCGAGAAAATGAGGGCGATCTCACAATGGCTGCCCAAGCGGTTACACCTGAAGCCATTAATTTCATGGCAAAATACGGTCGAGGACTCATATGCTTCTCCATGACTGGAGAAAAGATCGACTCCCTTGACCTCCCGCTGATGGTGGACAACAATACATCACGGTTTCAGACCGGTTTTACAGTATCCATCGAAGCTCGATGCGGCGTAACAACCGGTATTTCTGCTGCGGACCGTGCCACCACAATCCTTACGGCTGTGGCAGATAATGCCAAACCGAGTGATCTTGTCCGGCCCGGACATGTATTCCCCCTGAGAGGCAAACAAGGCGGAGTGATGGTGCGTGCCGGCCAGACTGAAGGATCTATAGATCTGGCGCGTCTTGCCGGTTTAAAGCCTGCCGGCGTAATTTGTGAAATCATGGATGAAGACGGTACCATGGCCAGAATGCCTGCTTTGGAAAATTTCAGTAAAAAGCATGATATAAAAATATGTACCATCGCCGATCTCATTGAATACCGGATGCGCACCGAATCATTTGTGAGAAGAGCAGCGGAAACGGTTGTCCCCACTTCAATTGGCGGAGAATTCAAAGCCATTGTTTTCGAAAATGATGTGGATGAGTTACTTCATATCGCCTTGGTGAAGGGTGAAATTGATTCCAACAAGCCTGTGCTTGTTCGGGTTCATTCGGAATGTCTGACAGGAGATATTTTCGGTTCACTCCGCTGCGACTGTGGTGAACAATTACATAAGGCCATGGAAATGATTGATAAGGAAGGATCCGGAGTATTGCTTTATATCCGCCAGGAGGGGAGAGGTATCGGCCTTGTTAACAAACTAAAAGCATATGCACTCCAGGATAACGGCCTTGACACGGTTGAGGCAAACGAGGAACTGGGATTCAAGTCGGATATGAGAAATTACGGCATCGGCGCCCAGATTCTTGTGGAACTTGGGGTTAAAAAGATGAAGCTTCTTACAAATAATCCCAAGAAAATGGTCGGCCTTGAAGGATATGGGCTCAGTATTGTAGAGCAGGTAGAGATTGAAATAAAACCCAATAAATATAATGTCGGGTATCTTGAGTGCAAGAAGCTTAAGATGGGACATCTGTTAAACATTGATACAATACCCTAACCCGGACAAGCCGGAAAAGTGATTGCAATGATACGATTTTATTTATTTAAACCGGGAGGAATGTAAATGCCAAAAATTTTAGAAGCCAACCTGCTGGCAGAGGGCAAAAAATTTGCACTTGTGGTAAGCCGTTTTAACGATTTTATCACCGACAGGCTTAAAGAGGGCGCCGTTGATGGACTGTTACGCTCCGGCGCCCGAGACGAAGATATAGAAATTGTGAAGGTTCCCGGTGCATTTGAAATACCGTTGATGGCAAAAAAACTGGCGGCAACGGGTCGATACCATGCCGTTGTTTGTCTGGGTGCGGTCATTCGGGGCGCAACGCCACATTTTGATTATGTCAGCGCTGAAGTGACCAAAGGGATTGCCATGGTCAGTCTCGATTCCGGAATTCCGGTTATTTTTGGCATTGTGACGACCGACACCATCGAACAGGCCATCGAGCGTGCCGGAACAAAAGCCGGCAATAAAGGATGGAATGCTGCAATAGCCGCTATTGAGATGGCAAATTTGATTGAGGTTGTCGACCGGGCATAACCATGGGAAACCGACGCAAGTCACGAGAACTTGCCATGCAGGCGCTCTTTTATATAGATATGAGTCGGAATGACTCAAATGAGATGCTGGAAAGGTTCTGTGACAATTTTTCTCCCCCAAAGAAAATGATTCCCTTTTTTCTTAAGCTTGTAAAGGGTGTTATTCAGGGCAAAGGTGAAATCGATTCGATCCTCGAACGGTTTTCCGACAACTGGAAGCTCAGCCGCATGTCCTGCGTTGACAGAAACACAATGAGAATTGCCGTATATGAACTGATTTACTGCCATGATATTCCATATAAAGTATCCATCAACGAGGCGATTGACATGGGAAAGAAGTTCGGCACTAAGGAATCAGGCGCTTTTATCAATGGAATTCTCGACAGCATCCGCATAGCACTTGAAAAAAAAGAGATTCATGTAAAGGATACGATTCACTAAAACCAAACGAGTAAAAATCCGGACTCAAAGGAGGCTGTGTTGATTATTAAAGAACTTGTTGTTGGGCCGCTTATGGCAAATTGTTTCATTTTCGGATGTGTAGAAACAAAGGAAGCTGTTGTCATCGACCCCGGGGGGGATGCCGACAGAATTCTGCTTTCTCTTGCAGATTCCGAGTTAAAAGTAAAATATATCATCAATACACACGGCCATTTTGATCATGTCAGTGCAAACGGAAAAATAAAAGATGCAACCGGCGCAGACATCCTGATCCATCCCCTTGATGCCCCCATGCTGGGCATGCTTTCATCCAATGCCGCTGTTTTTGGGATTTCAGTAGAAAATTCGCCGCCATGTGATCAAACTATTGAAGAAGGCGACACCGTCTCTTTTGGGAAGATTACGTTAAAGGTTATTCATACACCGGGACATACGCCGGGGGGCATTTCACTGTATACAGATAAAATCGTTTTTGTGGGAGATACGCTTTTTGCCGGTTCCATCGGGCGTACTGATTTTCCCGGCGGAGATTTTAACACCCTTATATCAAGCATTAAGACCAAACTTTTCAAAATGGACGATGATATGAGGGTCCTTTCAGGGCACGGCCCGGAAACAAGTATCGGCAGTGAAAAGCGATTTAATCCGTTTGTGGGCCAATTTTAATAATATTGGCTAGTTTGGATTGAAAATTGACGATTTGAGAAAGGAAGCTTTTGTTCCTTTGCTCGGGTATGCAAAACGGTCTCGCTATTTGTTATCCACTTGGCGCCCGGCGCTTAATGCCAGCAGCATTTCTTCTCTCTCAGCTCGTACCTGGTCCTTAATCCTTTTGACGTGGCCTCGGCCCAACCCTTTCACCTCACAGCCAAGTTCGAAATAGCGCTTGATTTGAGTATCATCAAATATACCAAAGCAGTCGATGACTGCCAGCGGCGCGCCCACGGTCTCAACAACTTTATCGGGGTCCAGATCTAAATAATGCTTGTGTCTGACGGCAAAAATAACCGCATCGGAACCGTATAACGCCTTCTTTAGGTCTTGCTCAACGCGCAGATCCGCAAGTTTGTCCTGGTTGCGAAAGAACCTTTTCAGGCTATGCGCGGGGGAAGGGTACTCATCCTGCTTTTCAAATTCCCACCAGTGCTGAACATAGGGATCGTGCACCCTGAGTTCAGCTCCCATTTCGGTAAGTCTGCGAACGATCAACTCAGATCCGCTGTATCGAGTGTCTCCAACATCCTCGCGATAAGAGGCTCCGAGGAGCAGGATCTCGGCGGCCGCCAGCGGCCGACTCATATTGCGGAGTGCATCACGGGTAAGCTGGGCGACGTGCAATGCCCGGGTATCGTTGATATTGATAGCCAGGGGGGTAATCTTGAAAATGTCGTCTTCAAACCCGTGGATATGTCGGTATGCCCATATTCCCAGCCCGCCGTCTTTGGGGAGGCAGTAGCCGCCTATACCGGGTCCTGGAAAAATGATGTTGCTGTGGGTGGGTCTGACCCGGATGGCTTCGAGAACTTTGATAAGGTCTACGCCATTTCGTTCAGCAAACAGGCTCCACTCATCGAGGAACGCCAGAATCGTTGCCCGGAAGCTATTCTCCACGATTTTTGCCGTTTCCGACTCAATGGGCCGACTTAATACCGTAAGAGGATACTCATCCGTATTGATCACTTCCTCGAGGAACTTTACCACCCGGTTGGTGGCCTCTTGGTTGGTTCCGCTGCAAACCCTCCAAAAATCGCGAATGCTGGCAACATAATTTTTGCCGGGCATCACTCTTTCAAAACTATGGGCCAACAAGGGATCGCTTTCAATACCGCGTTTGCGAAACACTTTTCTCATAATGGGATAAGCCACCTGTTCGGTGGTGCCCGGAGCAACGGTTGTCTCGATCAGCACAAGGGCATCAGGCGTGATGTGTTCGGCGATAATCTCCAAGGATATTTCCAATGCGGCCATGTCCGCCTGTCCGTTTTTCACATCACCCAAAGACTCCTTCAGGTAATCACACTGAACGTCTACAACCACCACATCTGCAAACTTCAGAGCGTCGTAAGTAAACGTGGCCGTAAGAGTTTTTTTCTTAGTAACGCAACGGCGGATCATCGGCGCCACCTCTGGGTCCTCGGCCTGTACAGGAGGCAATCCCCGGTTCAGCAAGGGAATTTTCCAGTAGCTTCGAGTGCTCGGCCGCTGCATTCCAATGACAAACTTGAGGGGATTGCCCTTTTCATCTTCCGTATCAGCCACCACCGCAGCCATTACAGCGCCGACAAATCCTACTCCCATAACCACCACGATCTCACGACCCTTGTCTTGCTGGTCATGTACTATATTCTTTAGCCGTTCGAATTCCCTTGCATAGTCATCCGGCTCAGGCAACTGGAATTTTTCACCATCAGGACTTATGGAGTACTGTTTCACCAAATTGAACCTCCTTATAGTATCTGTTTAGGATGTCTTTGCTTGAATTTTCTGGTAAACAAGGGGAGATTTTGGGCCCTTAATAGTCCTGTTTTCTTCTATCCTTGCCGCTTCTTCTATCAACATTACTGCGATTCTCAGGGCCACTATAATTAGCGTTGTCGTTCTGCCTGCGATCATACTTTACAATAATAATACCGTCTATCAATTCTCTGCGCCTGTCTGTGCTTTTTGCTCTGGAACCGGAGCCATGTTGAGCCATATCGCCTTTCCTTCGACGCCTGTTGATAAGCAGAGATTCATTCTGATATACATAAGTATGCCTTTTTGCCTTCTTCATAATTGGCTGTTGATATGAAGAAAGAGACAGATCATCTTTACCAGATTCAAAGGCCAATTTAGTGGCCAACTTTTTGAAATTTTTGGTAATGTCTTTTCGCGGTGCAAACTGAGCCAGTGACTTTCCTTCATTTATAGCGGTTGCCGTTGTTCGGTAATCATTGGGTATGGTCCAGAATATTTCTTTTTCAAGTGAAGCTTCTGCATCTTCTATAGAAGTTTTCGAATTTTTTAAATAACGATTGATAACGATCTTGATTTTTTCATCAGGAGGAAAACCTAAATCACGAATTGCTCTTAAAAGCCTATTCGTGATCGATAGGCAAGGATAGCTTAAAATTGAAACAAGTAGAATAATGTCTGACAATTCCAGGTTTTTAAAAGAGATATCATCCAGGGGTTGGCCGCCGTCAATGATTACAAAATCAAACACTCTTCGCATAAGCATCAGTAAATGCTCAATAATTTCCGGCGTCACCTCGTTTTGGTCTCTCAAACAACTTGGAGATGGAAGGACGCAAACTCCCGAAGCATCAACGGACAGGATATTTTTTAAAAAAGTGTCATCCAGACGGGAAATAGTCTTGGTGATGTCACTCCAATCATATTCTGGCTTACTATCAAGGAAAAGGGGTAAATCACCAAACAGCAGGTTCATGTCAATCAATGCAACCGACTGAACCTCCTTCTTTTCTGCCAGGCTGACCGCCAAATTTACGGCAATCGTTGTTGTTCCAACCGCACCCTTACTACCGATGACCGTTATAATCTTTCCTTCCTTGAAAGACTCCTTATTGACTGCTTCCGATATCTTATCTTTTGCCATCGTCAATTCCTTTATCAGCATTTTAAAATTGTCGGATTTTTTAGTCAATAACAATATTTAATAATACTGAGTAGTTTTTAAGTATAACCTTTGAAGGTTTTTGGCCATCCCATGGTTTTTATTATTGGTGTTGAAGTTGGGTGGCACTTATTTACGGTAATACTGATTTTAAAGATCGCTTTACGT
>MAXL01000192.1 GCA_001751005.1 Desulfobacterales bacterium S5133MH16 | reverse complement strand
AGATTCCATACCGGTAGATTTTCTCACAAGCGGGGCTTTTGCCGCCCATTTTGTAAATATAGTGAGTCCCACCTTTCTGAAGGAAATGGTCGAGGGCCGGCATGGTTTTGTAAAAAACTCCATGCAACGTGAACTTGCCAATAAAAATAACGCCGGATGTGCTGTTGGGATTCTAAACGCGCCTGATCCTTCCTATAACCCGTCTACGGATGAAGCCTTGCATTGTAACTATTCCGCAAAAAATCATGTGAGTGGGAAAAAAACCAATAAACGCATCCTACAAAAAACGTTAGGTTTAATGCAGGAACCACAGGCGCCCCTTTTTTTCTGGCCTTCTCGTCTGGATCCGGTTCAAAAAGGATGCCAGTTGCTGGCTGAGATACTTTATAAAGTGGTTTCCCGGTACTTGGAACAAAATTTCCAGATGGTTTTTGTAGCAGATGGAGAGTTTCAAAGGCATTTTAAAGGCATTGTTCGATCCCATAATTTGTCAGATCGAGTGGCAGTATGCAGATTCAATGAACGGTTAGCGCGTCTGGCCTACGGGGCTTCGGATTTTATACTGATGCCGTCAAGTTTTGAACCGTGCGGCCTTCCGCAGATGATCGGCGCTATTTATGGGGCTCTCCCGGTCGCCCACGATACCGGTGGGATTCATGATACGGTTACTCACCTGGATATAGATAACAATACCGGCAACGGTTTTCTGTTCAACACATTCGACCCGGGAGGATTGTCCTGGGCTATTAATCAGGCCATGCAATTTTACCTGCTGCCCGCAAAAGAAAAGAAAAAGCAGGTCAAACGGATAATGATGCAAGGTACCGCTGCATTTAATCACAAGGTGACCGCACAACATTACATAGATCTTTATGAAAAAATGTTGCAGCGGCCCCTGGTTAACCGGCAACATACGGAACTCAATGGAATAACGAATAATTCCGATAAAAAAGCACATAATGAACAAAAAATTTCGGATCCCAAGTCACATGGGATCAAATCAGATCGTGCAGATAAGCAGAACATCATTAGTTTCTCAAAAAAAAAGCGGCGCATTGAGAAACAGCAATCAAAATTGCTTCGAGTAAACGAATAACCTGGGCAGGTAAACGGCTTGCATTAAACGTATTCATCGAATGGTCAAAAAAATCCTTTCGACTTAATAAATCAACCCCTTTTTGGTTTAAGCTTGCCCGTTTCTTAAAAGTCCATATTGCAAATTAACCATCGAATAGAATATAACCCTCCTAAATGGTAATAAATCCTTTTAGACAGTAATAAATTTATAGGGTAAGTCCGAATTGTATTTACAAAGACCCTTGATTCTTAACAAAAATATCTGTAATCATGGCCTTTGTTATTTAATGCCAATTGGAGGATGATCTAAGTGGTCAAAAAGCCGAGCTATGAAGAATTGGAACAAAGGGTCGAGGAACTAGAGAAGGAAGCAACCAAACTAAAGCAGTCAGATAGTGCTTTGAAAGAAAGTGAGGAGCGATATCGAGCTATAGTGGCAGCTTTTGACGGGTTGATATATGTTTGTTCACGGGATTATCGGGTTGAATTTATGAATGATAGTCTTATTGAACGCACCGGTTACGATGCGACAGGAGAGCTTTGTTATAAGGCCATGCATGAGCTTGATTCTGTCTGCCCATGGTGTGTCAATGAGCAGGTATTCAGAGGAGAAACAGTTCGCTGGGAAGTGCAGAGCCCCAAAGACAACCATTGGTACTGCGTGGTAAACACGCCCATATATCATCTTAACGGGAGCGTCTCTAAACAGTCAATGATTCTGGATATTACAAACCGTAAGCAGATGGAGGCGCAGCTGCGAAATGCTCATGATGAACTGGCGCAGCAGGTTAAAGAGCGAACTGCCGAACTGGTAGAGGCTAACGAGGAACTGAAACAGTTTTTCCAAACCGTAACAGATGCGATTATGCTCTTTGACGCGGGAACCCGGCAGTTTATAGATGTCAATGAAGCTGCATTGAGTCTCTATGGTTATAGTCGGGAGGAATTCTTAAAGTTAAGGCATCAAAACATCACAGCAGAGCCAGAGAATTCTGATGTCTCCATCAGGCAAACGCTTGAGGGAAAGCTGGTAAGAATTCCGGTTCGGTACCACAAGAAAAAAGATGGTACCATATTCCCCGTAGAGATATCTACCAGTATGTTCACGTTGAGAAACCGGAAAGTGCTCTGCGGAGTAGTCAGAGACATTACGGAACGCAAGCAGGCAGAGGAGGCACTGCGACTTGAGAGGGATAACTTGCGTAATATCTTCGAATCGATTGAAGACGGCATCTATATCGTAAACCAGCAATATGACATCCAGTATGTGAACCCGGTCCTTGTAAAAGACTTCGGCTCCTATGAAGGTATAAAGTGTTATAAATATTTCCACGACCGGGATGAAATTTGTACATGGTGTAAGAACCAGGATGTATTTGCCGGAAAGACCGTGCACTGGGAATGGTATTCCTTCAAAAATGAAAGAACTTTTGACTTAATAGACACGCCGATGACCTTGCCGGATGGCACCATCGGCAAACTGGAGATATTTCGTGACATCACCGAGCGCAAGCGGGCTGAAGATCTTGTTCGCAACCTTTCTCAAATGTTGATGCAGGCCCAGGAACGTGAGCGGCAGATGATTTCTTATGAGTTGCATGACAGCATCGCCCAAAACCTTTCTACGCTGAAAATCGACTGTAACCTGATTTTCGACGATCAACCAGCAATATCTCATGAATTAAAGGTGAAGATGGCAAAACATTCCAATCTAATCGACCAGACAATCACAGCTGTTCGGAATCTGTCCTATGATCTACGGCCGCCTGCTCTGGATGAAATGGGTATTGTGAAGGCGCTTGAGATATATTGTGAAGAATTCTCTGAAAATAGTGGATTGAAAGTTGACTTTCAATCGGCCGGGTTACACTCGTTTGACATGGATTCTAATACCGAAATCCATATTTACCGTTTGGTTCAGGAAGGCCTTAACAATATCCGCAAACATGCCGATGCCACACAGGCGACCATCAAACTGGTAGGCGCGTCCCCGAATATCATCCTTCGCATTGAAGACAACGGTAAAGGTTTTGATGTAAAGGCGCGAGAACTTGCATTAAGCAATGAGAAACGGCTGGGACTTCGAAGCATGAAAGAGAGGGTCAACCTGCTTCAAGGCCAAATGACGATTCAATCACGCCCCATGCAAGGCACAAAAATATTTATAAAAATTCCTTTTAAGGAACGAAAAAGTGAGCCAGAAAAAGAGCATATTAATCATTGACGACTATCCTCTGTTCCAAGAAGGTCTTAAAACGATCATCGGGCAAAACCCCAGGCACGAAATAGTCGGGGAAGCAGGCACCGGGCATAAAGGACTTCAAATGGCCAGGGAACTCAAGCCTGATCTGGTTTTGCTGGACATGGCTCTACCGGATATAAAAGGCCTTTTGATTATCGGTGATATTTTAAAATTTTCCTCCAAAACACGTATATTAGTTGTCAGCATGCATTCCAAAATAGCCTATGTCGTAAAATCATTTCAGTCCGGCGCTATGGGT
>MAXL01000191.1 GCA_001751005.1 Desulfobacterales bacterium S5133MH16 | reverse complement strand
GACCATATCGACAAAAAGCGCAAAGCCCTGGGCATTGACAAGGCAAGGGAAAGGGTGCTCATGGATATGGCCGATCGCCAGGCACTTGATGCGTAATAATGGAAACGTCTTATAAGCAAGCGTAAGGATTCATAGCATAACACTTTAACACTATCTAAAAAAGGGGCCCTCTATTCAGGAGCCCCTTTTTATTATCTTTGAAGTTTTATGGCTATCCAAGGAGTGTTTGACAATTTAAATAGGTTTTTCTCCTATTGTCCTCAATTTTCCGGCATTCCATTCTTCCATGCCCATGATAAAACCTCTTGGTATTAGATTGACTCCATTGCACTCCGCAATTGAAATCATGTAGTAGTTGTGTTAAAATATAATATTGGTCCAAGCTAAGACCTTGGACGTTGACCACGTTCTTCGAGCCGGAGGCTCAGCCTGCGGCTCCAAGCAAGGACCCTGTTTTTTATTGCAAAATAAAAGAGGTGCAATATGAACCGTAAAGAAATGGAATATGCTTTGGAAAGTTGCGAGTTTTTTGGGATGCTGGGAAAAGATGAGATATCCGAAATCGCCGGTCTTTGCCAAGTGATTACGTATCGAAGTTGTGAATATGTTTTTCAACAGGGGGATCACGGAGAGCATCTTTATATCATTGCCCAGGGCCGTATCAACCTGGAAAGATCCATGGATTTGGGAAAACGTAAGGGGAATATCGTCATCGAAGCCCTTGGCAAGGGAAGGGTTTTGGGTTGCTGGTCCACGCTTCTGGATATTCCTCACACCCTTATGTCCTCGGCCATCTGTCAAACACCGACAACGGTCCTGGCTATAAAAGGCTCGGATTTAAGACGAATTATGATTGGCAACACCGAACTTGGATTTAAGTTAATGGAAAAACTTTGTTTTTTACTCCGGGACAGAATACAAGCTGCTTACGGGGCGATGGAGAAAATATAGCATGCGCAACTCTTTGTCAGTTTCAAGAACATATGATTATAGATGGAAACGATAAAAAGAACCCCAAAGGTCCGCCTACTTGTATATATCGAGAAATTGAACGTTCCTGATTTGCAACCTTGTTTTGACAATCTTAGCAATTCTTTTTATAAACAAAAAGCCCATTTTGTAATCTTGAGAGAAGAGTGTCTCTAAATCTTCTGCTTTCCAGGCGAAGAGCTTTGTATCCGTAAGGACCCTGGCCGAGGTCGTGTAACTTTTCTCCTCAGTGTCCACTAAGGCAGAAAAACCCAGCATCATACCCTGAGTAATATTGTCAATCAATATCCGGGTGCTGGAATTCTTCTCCATCTCAAGTCCCACTTTTCCATCGATAACAGCATAGAGGATCTCGGCCTCATCTCCTTCGTTGAAGATATAATCACCAGCCCTATACTCGTTCATGTTTGTAATTTTTAATAAATTCTCTAACATTGAATCATTGAGATAGCTTAACAGTATGATTGATTTCAAACCGTTTAGATCAATCATCTTTTCCTCCTCTCTTCCGAAAGGTGCGTATTGAGGTCATAGAATTGAAGTCAACACCTCGCAAGAACGGCATAATTCCATCTTTTCTTTCCAATTTTTATAAATCGTGCCGTCACAAATTGTACCGTTAATAAACCAGCAAAACTTTCCGGCCTGAAACTCCCATGCCGGGCACTGTTTTTTCTTCTTGGGAGGACATTTATTTATTACCCAGCACGACTTGCGTCCTTTGCCGCTCCCTCTCGTCCTGGAAATTAGAAAAAACATCTGCCGCTCCACATGAGCAGGTATGGACCGCCAGCCCTGCTCGTAACTGTGCACGGCCTTAATAGATACTCCAAGAAGCTGGGCCACCTGTTTCTGCGTCTTGTTCAGCCTTTTACGAAAGCGTGAGAACTCTTTACTGTCCATGGGTTCCCCCCTTATTTTTTCGTTATACCGCCATTATTAAATAAGAGCTTAGGGGCCACGCCCCTATACGCCATTCTTCCATTCTGATGGTATAAACAGGCTATCATTAAAATACTTGTGATTACGAAAATTTATAGAATTTCCGAGATGTTTTGTTAATAACTATGATACAAAGTGGTATAGGATGTCAATGAAATATTTTATTCAGGATAATGCTTGATGATGATTTGGTGGCAAATGCATTTAAGGTCTTCTATCTTGTTCATAATAATTTTACCCTGGTTTTTGAGGCGGACAAGCCGATGATACCCCGTCTCCCCGCTATTCACGGAATCCAATACCTGAGTTGTCCGCCTCAAACCGATTGTCAAGGATTCACTATAGCAGAAACGACGGCTTCATTCGTGACGCTCTAAATCTAATGTCCCTGCCCGCCTGGCCAGAAAAATTCACTTTATGATTCTTTTTCAAAATCATCTTTTGAAGCGCCGCACACCGGACATTCCCAGTCATTCGACACATCTTCCCATTTTGTCCCCGGATTCACGCCATTGTCGGGATCGCCCTGTTCCGGGTCATAAACATAACCGCAAACCGTGCATACATACTTATCCATTTTAAACCTCCTTCTCTATGATTTATTCTTTTGGGTTTTTTAAAAAAAAATTATCCGTGTATGGATTAGTTACATCTATTCCATGAGAACATTTGCCGCCGCCAGGAAAAGATCTGAATCACGAAGCACACCCACCAATTTATCACCTTCGAACACTGGCAAAACTGTAACTTTGTTGCGGTAAATCATCTTTAAAGCATCAATAAAACTGTCATCAGCACTTATTGATCCTCTTATTTTTAACATTATATCCCCCACCCTGGTTTGGGCATTTTGCCTTACTCTTGAGCTGAATCCGTGGTGAGAGCTATCCATGTGGTGGGCATCAACCTCGGAAAAGGCTATTGAAATACCTAAAGCCTGCAATTTCCCGCTAATACCTCCTGCAATCTCAGGAATAAGCACCTTGAGAATACTTTTAAAATCCAAAATCCCTACAAGCTTACCCTGCTCGTCAAGAACAAGGCTTGTTCTATGTCCGGCCTCCGTACATTTCCCAGTTTCAACCTGACAATATATTTTCATCAATTCCGGAACAGCCTCTTTTAGAGTCTTATCAACTGTTGTTACTGCATAATCGTCAATAGGCACCATCATATCTTTGACTTTTAATTTAACCGGCATATTATCTTGCTCCTTTCTACAAGTTAGGCCTGTTTAAAAACCAACTTAACCCGGATTTTTCACGGGTAATAAGCACTCAGTTATTCTTGTCTTAAATCGGAATGCTGCTTACAAGATTTTTTGCTCTATTTTCTATTTCATCACGGACATTGCGCATAAATGCCATGGACTTGCCGGCAGGGTCCGGCAGGTCCCAGTCCCGTATTTGTACCCCCGGTATTAATGGGCATTCTTCCTGACAACCCATGCTTATGATCATATCCGGTTGCAAATCCGAAATAGCTTGATTCAGGGATCGTGTTCTGCGGAAGGCCATGTCTATTCCCTTTTCCTGCATGGCTTTCACCATGTCAGGATTGATTTCATCTGCGGGTTCGCTCCCTGAAGACAAGGCTTCAATTTTATCTCCAGCCAAATATTGAGTAAAAGCTGCGGCCATCTGACTGCGACAAGCATTTTCTCGGCACACAAACAAGATTTTTTTCCTGGATAGAAAAGGTTTTAAAAGACGAGCTACCGCATCCCGGACCTCTTCATGCATGGTTGGATGCTTTTCCAAATCCCCACGATGTTCTATCCGCCAATAAGTGAGGCTCCCCTCATAACTTGCTGCAACTGCATCAAAAAAATATTGTGCCGTGAGTTTAACCCCTTCGAAGAGATTTTTTCCTTTGGTGGCCCCCAGGGACAGCAAAAATCCACGCCTCATTTTCCCTCCGGGGTCCTCGATATTCAGCCTGTATTTCCGGGACCACAGGGTTTGACTCCTGTCAATAAGCGCCTTGAGCTGTGCAGTAACATTGTAAAAATATATAGGAGAGGCTGCCACAATCACATCGGCTTTACGAAGCAAAGAGTAGATTTCATATGCCATATCGTCGTCTTGAGTAATACAGTAACCGTTTTTTTCGCAAAAACCACAGCCCTTGCATGGAACAATATTTTTTTTAGCCACTTCAATGACATGGGTTCGGGCACCGAATTCTTCTGCCTCTTTCATGAACGTTTTGAGAAGATAATGGGTATTTCCATTTATTCGGGGACTTCCCTGTAGTCCTATTATAAACATTTTAACGATTCCTATACGGTTTAATATGACATTCAGAACATTTGGTCGGGCCTGCTTCTTTTCTAATAACAATCATTTTTTTGATGTGGTCAGCGGCCACTTAAGTAAATTTGATGGCTTCGTAAAAAGTCCAACTTCTGCGTTGCGCTGCATTCCTCGTCACTGCAACGTACCATAAGTACGTCTCATTCCTCGGAATTTGCGCGCCT
>MAXL01000190.1 GCA_001751005.1 Desulfobacterales bacterium S5133MH16 | reverse complement strand
GTGCAAATTTTGTAATCATGAGGCGTACTTTTCGTACGTTGAATGATTACGAAATGCAGCACAACGCAGAAGTTGGACTTTTTACGAAACCGTCAATTGTTGAATACACAACAATAGCCATACCTGTCACTCTTTTTTGTATGCCTTAATACGGCTATAAGATCGTTGTTTATATTAACAATCTTGATAAAGCCTTCCGGGATTTCTGCATGTACCGGTATTAAATCCTTTTTTGTTATGATATTACCGTGTATTATTTTTTCTTCCAAAGCTTTATCAACACGATGTTCGGGCATATCCTGCAAGGCGTTTGACATGCTTATTATCCGATCAGATATTTTTTCAGATAAAACTAAATTTTCTAGTTCTGATAATTTTAAAGCCTCGGTAATTGAAAACCCGCCGCTTTGGATTCGCCTTAATTCTTTAAGGTGGCCGCCGCATCCCAGAGATTTTCCTATATCCGCACAAAGTGTTCTGATATATGTCCCTGCTGAGCAGGAAACGGTAAAATGTATCAACGGCAGATTGATTCCAAGTATTTCAATGTTAAAAATAGTGATGCGTCTCGCCGGTTTCTGAACCGGTTTGCCGCTGCGAGCCAGCTTGTAAAGGGGGGTTCCCTTCCATTTCAATGCCGAATAAACCGGCGGAACTTGCTCAATCGTTCCCTCAAACTCCTTAAATACGGACCGTATTTTTATTTCAGAAAATAATACGTTATCACATGTGGACGTAACCGTGCCGGTTGAATCCTGTGTGTTTGTTTCAACGCCCAGGCAAAGAACGGCCTCGTATTTTTTATTGCCGTGAAGGAAAAACCTGGCGAGCTTTGTTGCTCGGTTGATACAACATACCAGGATACCCGTTGCAAAGGGGTCAAGCGTGCCGGTATGTCCTAGTTTTTTTGCTTCAAGCAATTTTTTTACACGGGCCACTACGTTGGCTGAGGTTATGCCTGCGGGCTTATCAATAACTAAGATTCCGCTTTGTTCAAACTGCATAAGTTAAGTCATATGTTATCAGCCATGCTAAAAAGTTGTAATTTTATATCAGAAAGTGTCGATTCAATACTGAATCCGGCAGCACTGGAGTGACCGCCTCCGCCAAACGAAGCTGCAATTGCAGCCACATCAACCGATCCATTTGAACGGAGGCTGATGTGAAACCTGTTAAAAGCGTTTAATTTTTTTTTGCTGTTCCGGCGTTCCTGTATCAGTGCAGCCACTTTGATATCTTCAATACGTTTTGCGTAATTGATAAGACCGTCTACATCTTCGGCCTGGGTATGTGTTTCATTAAACATGTCTTGTGTCAGCGTCATAATTGACAGTTTGCCGTTATCTGAGATTTCAATAGAGTCAAGGGCCAGATTAAGAAGCTTTATGCGGCCCAGAGAATATGTTCCATATACATGTTGAGCAATAATATAAGGATCCACGCCCAATCCTACCATTTCTTGACAGATTGAAAAAGCAGCCCTGTTTGTATTTGAAAAGCGAAATGAACCGGTATCGGTCAAGATTCCCGTGTATATTGAAGTGGCAATGGCTTTGTCAAAGGGGACATCCATCTGTTTTATCAGACGGTATACGATTTCCGCGGTGGCACATGCTGAAGTATCTATGAGTTGAAAATGACCAAAGCGGGTATTGGTAACATGATGATCAATGTTGACAATGACCGGAACCTGTCTAACCACTGAAACAGCCTTACCGATCCGTTGTAAATCTCCGCAATCAAGAATAACGGCAAGATCGTAATTTTGGTTTTTTATGTTCCTCACAACACGGTTTGTAGCAGGGAGAAAACGGTATACAGCAGGAATGGGACTTTCATTGTATAAGGTTGTTTTTTTATTCAATACATCAAGGCAAAGTCCCATGGCGATCAGAGAGCCGATTGCATCGCCGTCCGGGTTGGTGTGAGTCGCAACTAAAATATGGTCGCTATTTTTCAAATAACGTATTATTTGGTCCATTATCCGCTTTTACAGCCTTCAAAACTTTATCTATGTGTGATCCGTAGTCAAAAGATTCATCGTAAAAAAATTTGAGATCCGGCATATAACGCAAACCCAACTGCCGGGCAAGTGTGCGTTTTACATATCCTATAGCACTTTTAAATCCTTCTAACGCCTCTTCAATGTTTTTTTTGTTGCCGGATGTAACGAAGTATATGCGTGCAATTCTTAAATCTCGTGACATCTTTACATCTGTAATGCTCGCATTTTCAAGACGAGGATCTTTAACTTTTTTCAGCAATATTTCCGACAATACTTTTTGTATCTGGCCACTAACTCTGTCAGATCTTGCAAACGGTTTCATAAATTGATGATCTCCATTTCACTGTCGATGATCTCGGCCAGATTCAACTCGTCTGCAAAATTAAAAATCTTGTCTATCTTAGAGTTTATCACCTTTCGATTGTTACCAACCAGGGCAAACCCTATTACTGCTTTTTGATAAATGTCATTTGATCCGACCTCTGCAACCGAAACATTAAAATTGTTGCGCAGCCGGGTAATGATCGATTTTACAATTTTTCTTTTGCCTTTTAAAGAACGGCAATCATGCAGCCTGAATGTGATAATCCCTAAACCCGCAACCATGTCACTCTCATTTATACCCGTGCTAAGGGCTATCTCAAAAATAACTTCACATTTTTATGCGCCGATCTATCCCGCCTGGCTGTGTTGCTCGTCGGTTAAATAGCTTGCTATTCGTCCTTCTCGCGCCTTGCCATGCGGGCGCCTCGACTCCTGAAAATGTAAAGTTATTTCTTCGCGAACCCTAAGTATATATCTACTCTTCAAGCTCCGGTTTAATCTCCTCAAGGTAGTAACATTCTATGATATCACCAACCTTGATGTCATTATATTTTTGAATACCGATTCCACATTCATAACCGCTCTGGGCTTCTTTGATATCGTCTTTGAAATGCCGGAGGGAAGAAATTTTACCCTCATAACAGACAATCCAATCCCTGAGGACGCGCGCAAGCTGACCCCGCTCTATTTTTCCTTCGGTGACATAGCAACCTGCGATAGCCCCGACTTTTGGAACGTGGAACACTTCGCGGACCTCGGCTTTTCCCAGGATCCGTTCTTCAAAAGTAGACGACATCATACCGAGTATGGCATCCTTGATGTCTTTTATAATATCATAAATGACATTATAAAACCGTATGTCCACGTTTTCTTCATGGGCAAGCGCCTGAATTTTAGAGGTGGGACGGACGTTAAACCCTATAATGATGGCATCAGAAACAGTGGCCAGGGAAATATCCGATTCGGTCAATGTGCCGGTAGCCGAATGGACCACGTTAATTCTGACCTCTTGGTTGGAAAGTTTTGTCAAAGCCTCTTCAAGGGCTTCGATAGAACCATGTACATCGGCCTTTATTATGAGGTTTAGATCTTTAACCCGGTTTGTCTGTATCTGCTCATAAAGTTTTTCAAGACTTAATTTGCTGGTTTTTGCCAGTTCTTTAGACCGTTGTTTCTGTATTCGATGCGAACTGACCTGCTTGGCATTTTTTTCGTCTGCCAGCGCAAGCAACTCATCTCCGGCATTAGGAACCCCTGAAAGCCCGATTATCTCAACCGGCATTGAAGGCCCGGCGGACGTTACCTGCACTCCCCTGTCATTCAGCAAGGCTCGTATTTTGCCATAGTGTACACCACAGACAACCGGATTATGAATCATCAGAGTTCCCTGCTTAACCAGAACCGTGGCAACAGGGCCTCTGCCTGAATCCAGTTTTGCTTCAACCACGTAACCCATGGCAAGCCTATCCGGATTTGCTTTAAGCTCCAATATTTCTACCTGAAGGAGAACCATTTCAAGCAGATCATCAATCCCCTGCTCCTTCTTGGCAGAAACCTGGACGAAGATAGTATCACCCCCCCAATCCTCAGGTACAAGACCTGCATCTGCAAGTTCACGCTGAACACGTTCAGGATCAGCATTGTCTTTGTCTATTTTATTAATTGCTACGATGATCGGGACTTTTGCGGCTTTGGAGTGGTTTATCGCTTCAATGGTCTGCGGCATGACGCCATCATCAGCGGCAACAACCAGAATTACCAAGTCCGTGACCCTGGCGCCGCGGGCACGCATTTTAGTAAATGCCTCATGGCCCGGCGTATCCAGAAATACAACCTGGCCTTTATCCGTGGATACATAATAAGCGCCGATGTGTTGCGTGATTCCCCCGGCTTCGTTTTCCGTGACTTTGGTTTTTCTTATCACATCAAGAAGAGATGTTTTCCCATGATCCACATGTCCCATAATAGTTACCACCGGCGGTCTCGCGATGAGCTTATCCGGAGCATCCTTTTCTATCTTTAAAACATCTTCTTCTTCAAAGGAGGCTTTTTCCAGTTCGTAATCGAATTCAGCGGCCACAAGAACGGCGGTATCAAAGTCTATGGCCTGGTTAACGGTTGCCATAACACCTAACGCCATCAGCTTTTTGATCATTTCTCCGGCTTTGATTCCCATTCGTTTTGCCAGATCAGACAGGGCAATGGCTTCATCAATTTTTATTCTACGCTTTATGGCTTTAGGAGTAGTTATCAGAGGCTTTTGTTTTACAAGGGTGGTTTTAGCCTTTGCAAACTTGCGGCCCTTACGAGTCCGATGACCCTTAATATAAAGGTCGGCCCCCTCAACCACCTCTTTTTTCCGGAAGGAAATTTTCTTTTTGAAAAACTTTCTATCGCTTACCGCTTCGTCGAGGTTTTTTGTCCATTTTTTCTTTTTCTTTTTGTCTTTTACCGACGCTTCTTGCAGGGGTGGTTTGCTTTCAGGCGCCTCTTTTTTCTGTGCAGGTAATTTTTCAACTTTTGTTTTGAGTATATGAACCCGGTCTTTTTCGATCTCAGGAACTTTTTTTTCAGGAAGGGGGGGGACAGGCAGTTTTATAATCTTTGCCGGAATATCTTTTTTAACCTTTTTGGCGCCTTTTTTCTTTTTTAATTTCTTTAAATCAACCGGTTTCTCGACTTTATGTTTCTTTTTGGAAAGAATGGGTTGTGCAACGGCACCGTCAGGTGCGTCGGCCTTGCCCGGAGCCTCTTTCTCTACAGCCTTTTTTTCTTTGGCAACACTCACAGGAGCCTCTTTCTTGGGAGGTTCTTCCGGTTCTTTTTCCGGATGCTGCTCCGGTTCAATAGCCGTCTCTGCCTGAACAGGCATTTTCGGCACACGTCTTTTCCGTCTTCGGATAATTGACGGCTTTATGCGAGTTTCCTCAACCTCTTTTTTTGGTGAGCCAAGCAAATTCTTTTTTATCCTGGTCACAGCTTCATCATCCAGAGAACTCATATGGCTTTTTACATCAATATCCATATTCCGTATCTTTTCAAGCAGTTCCTTATTTGTTACGTTAAGATCTCTGGCAAGTTCATATATTCTGATCTTTGCCATCCATCCCCCCTGAATTCGGTTATTACCGAACTTTTGTTTATGTTTATTCTTAATGTACTAAGTTGGCCGATTTCAAAAACGAACATAGCCGGTATATGGGTTATCTGTCATCTTCCGCAGCATTATCAGTTGATGACGAATGGCCGGACGTATGCTCATCACTATCTAAATTTTCTTTTAAGACCTCCTGAACATCCGAACCCTCTGAAATTTCATGGCCGTCAGCCTCATCATCCGGTATAGCTTCTTTAGATGTTTCGTCGATTGTCTCTTCCTTTAAGACCTCCTGGACATCCGAACCCGCTGAAATTTCATGGTCGTTTGCCTGATTATCCGGCAAAGCTTCATTCGATATTTCATCGACACGTTCTCTGCTTGCCATATATTTCTTTGCAGTTTCGATCAGTTGCATGGCTTTTTCTTCGGCAATGCCTCTGATCTGAATCAGATCTTTTACGGAAGAATTGCTGAGTTCCTCAGCAGAAAAAA
Source organism: Desulfobacterales bacterium S5133MH16 (assembly GCA_001751005.1). Classification (GTDB taxonomy): domain Bacteria; phylum Desulfobacterota; class Desulfobacteria; order Desulfobacterales; family UBA11574; genus S5133MH16. The sequence goes on along the minus strand of MAXL01000190.1, from coordinate 1,241 downwards.
ATCCCTTTTCATACAAGGCATCCGCCATGCTGATTCCAACACCCGGCAATGAAACTAGAGAGTTGTAGCCGTCTTGCATGGCTTTACTGTATCGTGTTTCACTAATGACATCAAGATGCCATTTTGTAAGTTTTGAAGCCAAACGAACATTTTGCCCTTTTTTTCCAATGGCGATTGAAAGAAATTCGTCAGGTACAATGACTTCCATGGAAAGATTTTCTTCATCAATAATAACTCTGGATATTTCAGCAGGTGCAAGTGCATTGCATACAAATTTTGCAGGATCAATATGCCAGGATATAATATCTATTTTTTCACCTCTAAGTTCCTGAACCACGTTCTGTACACGACTCCCTTTCATTCCCACACAGGCGCCAACCGGGTCTATATCAGAATCGTTTGAAGTCACCGCAAATTTTGCGCGGATTCCGGGTTCACGGACTCCACCCATAATTGTCACGATGCCCTCGCTGATTTCCGGAACTTCTGTTCTGAAAAGACAGGTCAGAAAATCAGGATGTGTTCTTGAAAGAATGATTTGCGGGCCGCGAGTTTCATGAAGCACTTCAATTATATATGCCCTGATACGGTCACCCCGCCGATACGATTCCTTAGGGATTTGCTCTCGTGCGGGAAGTATACCTTCAGTCTGTCCGAGATTAACAATAATGTCGTTACGGTTAAAACGCTGCACAATTCCGTTTATGATTTCACCTTTCCGACCAATAAAACTCGAATAAACAGCATCTCTTTCCGCGTCCTTCATTTTCTGTATAATGACCTGTTTGGCCGACTGTGCGGCTATGCGTCCAAAAGTGGACGTATCCATTTTTGTGCCCAAGCTGTCACCGATTTCGCATTCCGAATCCAGCTTGCGCCCTTTTTCAAGGCTTATTTGGATGTCAGGCTCTGTAATCTCTTCAGTCACATCTTTAAACTGGAACACTTCAATTTCACCGGTTGTGTCATTGTATTGAACTTCAATATCTACCTTGGTCCCAAACTTTTTTCTCGCGGCAGATTCTAGAGCCTCCTCAAGTGCTTTGATAAGCACCTTACGGTCAATGCCTTTGTCTCGACTAACCTGTTCAATGACACGCTTTATATCTGCTATAAACATACGTTTTTCCCCGTTATCCTAAATAGTGCCTGAACGAAAACTGTCTTTTCCGCCAATATCTGCGTCAGACTCAAATTTTAATCCTCGAAATACTACCAGTATTACTGCCTGCCCCGTAGGT
>MAXL01000189.1 GCA_001751005.1 Desulfobacterales bacterium S5133MH16 | reverse complement strand
TGCCATCCGGGTGGAAAGCTCGGGGAAATGAGCATCGTAACAAAGCTGGATGCCAAAATTTACACCCTCTGCATGGAACAGAGGGATTTTGTCCCCGGGTGTTAAAACGGTGCGTTCCGGCGGGGAGATATGCAACTTTCGGTACACGCCCACAAACCCGTCAGGTTTTACCACCAGATGGCTTGCAAATAATCGGTCTTTTTCATCCCTTTCAATCATGCCTGCCAGGATGACAATCTTTTCACATTTAGCCAAATTTAAAAGATTCCGAGTTGCTGGTCCGGGAACCGGTTCTGCAGCCAAGTTTATATCCTGGTGATTACTGTAACCCGAAATATTCATTTCAGGGAAACAGATGATAGCGGCGCCTTGATTTTTTGACGACTTAATCCACTTGACCATGCCGTTGAGATTGTTGCTGATCTTGTTTACCGGTGAATTAGAGACAACGACTGCAATGCGAACATCTTTCATTTCTTTAGATTTTCATATTAAGTTTGTGTTAATATGTTGACTTTCGTTTATAGATGTATGTTTTTTTTGTCGTTAAAGTTATTATCCTGAAAAGTTAAAGGTTAAAATGCGCCTTTATCTTAAATACCTTTGTGGCCGGCAGGTTGATAATTTCCCTAATCCCTGTCTGTCGGGAGATATTCTTAAGGTTTTCCTCTATTTCCTCCATGGAGGGTGCAATAAAGGTGAACCAGACGTTATATTTATTATCCCGCTGATAATTATGAGTGACTCCCGGATAGCGGTTTACCGACACGGCAAAGCTTTGGATTTTGTCTTCCGGAACCCTTGCCGCACATAACGTACTGACAAATCCCAACTTTTCAGGAACAAAATTCCCGCCTATTCGACGTATAATGCCCTTTTTTTTTAACCGGCCCAGTCGTTTTATAACATCATTTTCTGAAAAACCGAGACGTTCGGCAATTGCAAGATAAGGGCGGGGTGTTATGGGAAAGTCGGATTGAATCAGGTTAAGGATTGCCCTGTCCATATCATCGATTGGCGGCATGGGTTACTCCTGAAACTTTTCTTTAATAATACGAACCTGTACCTTTCTGGGTCGGGGGCCGTCAAATTCACAGAAAAATATTCCCTGCCACGTGCCGAGTATCAGTCGATTATTATCTATGGCAATAAGCTCTGAAGGTCCGACAATTGTCGATTTTATATGGGCCGGTGAGTTCCCCTCAAGATGGCGATATCCGGCTTCCCACGGTATTATCTTGTTTATGATCATCAGAATATCATCTTTAACGCTCGGATCGGCACTTTCATTAATGGTTATGGCTGCGGTTGTGTGCGGCACATAAAGCATGCAAAGTCCCTGGCCGATACCTGCGGACATGACCATATCCTGAATCTTTGAAGTAATATCTATCAATTCTGTCCGGGTTCTTGATTGAACTGTACAGATCATGCATCCCCTCCACAAAACAAAAAAGTCCTGCTTTAATTGCAGGACTTTTTTGTTAAAAACTGATAAAATTAATTATAGTGTTTTTGATTAGACACATCCGGTCGGTTTCGGAAGACCAGCCATCTTACAGGCTCCCTTACCGGGTCCTGACGGAAACAGTTCATAAATATGTTTCAGTTTGAAACCGGTAACTTTTGACAGGATACGGACCATGGGGGCAATTCCGTTCTTCTCATAGTATTCCTGAAGCACTGTGACAACTCTTTCGTGCTCTTCAGTAATTTCTTCAATTCCTTCTTGAGTTTTTACCCATTGCACCCACTCCGGACAAAAATTCTCATAGGCATCGATAAAGCCATCTTCATCTACGGTAAATGTCTTTCCCATAAACTCTGCTGTTGCCATTTAACAAACCTCCTTTATATTTTAATTATTCTTATTACCTGCCGCCTTCTTTTCGTTATAATCTAAAAATCTCTATATGATTAATTTGTTAATGTCAATATGAAAAATATAAATATTTTTTGAAAATAATTTGATCTCAAATCTACTGTAATGTATCCTAAATTTTATTAATACGAAATTTGTAATACGGAAAAGGTCGTTATATAATCATTGGACGGAAGTAAGAACCCGGAAGCAAATGGTAAGTTGAATAATGTATTCTAACATTGTAAAGCCGAAAATCATAGTAATTTGCGGACCAACGGCTTTGGGCAAAACCTCTGCGGCAATTAATCTTGCCAGCACTTTTAACGGCGAGATTATCGGTGCCGATTCAATGCAAATATACAGACACATGGATATCGGCACCGCCAAGCCGACGACTGATGAGCAGTCGTGCGTTGCTCATCATATGATTAATTTGGTCGATCCGGACGAGCATTTCGATGTCAGACAGTTCGCGGAAATGGGCCATGAAAATGTCATGAAACTCTATGCCCGTGGCGTTACCCCCTTTGTCGTCGGCGGTACGGGACTTTACATAAAAGCACTTGTGAACGGTCTGTTTAAGGCCGGTCGGTCAGATACCCGTATGCGTAACCGATTGAAAGAACAAGCCCGAATTTACGGCGCTGATTTTCTTCACAAAAGGTTAAGCCTGCATGATCCCGATACGGCAGAAAGAATACACCCCAATGATACTTACAGGATTATAAGGGCCCTTGAAGTATATGAGTTGACAGGAAAGACCATTGCTGCATTTCAACGGGAGCACGGGTTTAAAGATAATCGGTTCAGGGTGTTAAAAATAGGCCTGTATATAAACAGGGAGGTGCTTTATGATCGTATTAATCACAGGGCAGATGCAATGATCGACTCCGGATTTCTTGACGAGGTTCAGGGACTTCTGGACATGGGGTACCGGGACGACCTGAAATCGATGCGGTCAATCGGTTATCGTCACTTGGTCGATTTTATTAAAGGACGATGTTCTTGGGATGAGACCATGCGGACATTGAAACGAGATACAAGAAGATATGCAAAACGTCAGTTGACGTGGTTCAACGCCGATCCGACGATTGTATGGAAAGAACCCGGACAGATAAAAGAAATCTGCCGGCTTATAAAAAAATTCTTGCAAGCCGAGTAAATATATAACAATAAATAGATAGTATAGGTGTTTCCTTTTTTGGACACAGATAAACACAGATTATCAAGATGTTAAATTAAAATATAAGACATACTTTAGGTTGTTATAAATATTACTGCTATTTTGAAATCGATTTGTTACAAAAAAGTAAACTGTTACAAAAATAATAATGTTATCTGTGTATATCTGCGGAAATCTGTGTCCTATTTATCTTAATTGCCATGAAAATAGCGATTGCACAAATTAATCCCATTATCGGCGACTTTAACTATAATTTTGAAAAAATTAAATGTTTTGCTGATAAAGCCATCGAGCTTAAATGTGATGTGGTTGTTTTTTCAGAACTCGTAATTTCGGGATATCCGCCACGCGATCTTCTTGAAAAAAACGATTTTGTCGATGCCAATCTAGCCTGTTTAAACAGACTCCTGTCGTCAATACGGGATATCGGAGTTATATGCGGATTTGTGGATAAAAATTCTGCCCATAAAGGAAAACCCCTTTTTAATTCTGTTGTTCATTTTGAAGACGGCAAAATATTGCATAAAGTTCATAAAAGGCTCCTGCCCACATACGACATATTCGATGAGAGCCGGTATTTTGAGCCCGGCCGGGAAAGTGTACCATACCCTTACAAGGGACACAGCATAGGACTTACCGTTTGCGAAGATGCCTGGAACGACGAGGATATTTTCAAAAGAAGACTATATTCCACAGATCCTGTGGCCCTGGTTGTAAAAGCCGGCGCAGATTTGGTTATTAACATATCTGCATCTCCTTTTTATGTGGGAACCAAAGAATTCAGATGGAATATGTTTGGTTCCATGGCCCGAAAATACGGCGTTTCTTTAATATTTGCCAACCAGGTCGGTGGAAATGACAGTGTTATTTTCGATGGGATAAGCACTGTTTTTGACAAAAACGGAAATATTGTGGCCAGAGCATGTGATTTTGATGAAGATCTTATCGTTTTTGATTCAGAAGCGCCTGAGCCATTCAAAGGCGACCTGCATCTGATTTCAAATTCGGACACAGAATCTATCTTGAAAGCCCTTGTCATGGGAACCCGTGATTATGTTACAAAGTGTGGTTTTTCAAAGGTTGTTGTGGGGTTAAGCGGAGGCATAGATTCGGCGCTGACAGCATGTATTGCGGTTAAAGCCTTAGGACATGAAAATGTTTCGGCGGTTTTTATGCCGTCTCAGTATACCTCAAAAGAAAACTTCGTAGATACTGAGGAACTTGCCGAAAACCTGGGCATAGTGCTTACCCGAATCCCCATAGACGGTATCTTTAAAGAATTTTTAAGGTTTCTCTCACCGTCTTTCAAAAAAAGCGAACCAGGCGTCACGGAACAGAATATCCAGGCCAGAATCAGGGGAACAATTCTCATGGGCCTGTCCAACAAACATGGCTCCCTTGTACTTTCTACGGGCAATAAGTCTGAGCTGGCCGTGGGCTACTGTACGCTCTACGGCGATATGACAGGAGGGCTGGCAGTAATTTCAGATGTTCCAAAAACCACCGTTTATGATCTGGCTCGCTTTATAAATCAAGAAAAAGAATTTATTCCGCCACGGATCATCACCAAAGCACCTTCCGCTGAACTCAAACCCGATCAAACCGATCAGGACGACCTGCCGCCCTATGAAATCCTTGATTCTATTTTAAAAGCATATATTGAAGACTTCAAAGGGGCCGATGAGTTGGTTCAAATGGGATTTGATAAAGATATTGTTGGGGAGGTTATCTTCAAGGTTGACAGCAGCGAATACAAGCGATACCAGGCGGCTCCCGGTCTTAAAGTAACGTCAAAGGCGTTCGGTTATGGCAGAAATTATCCGCTTGTACAAGGATATACAAAAACAGCCGGATCGTTATAATAAGTTTCGACATGTGTGTTTGCGACCCTGGAGACACCCGGTCTCATATTGTGGTTTTTACATAAGCATTAAACCCTCTAAACGGTTCTAAAAATCCCCCTTTCCCTGCCACGAATCCCTTTTTTCCAGAGTTTTTTTTATCAGGGCCATATTCTCTGTTTTTTTAAGGGCCCACATGGGGGCAACAAGTTCTTCAGGGTGCGGATCTCCGGTGAGTCGCTGAATAACCATATTTTTCGGAATATGTTCCAGAAAATCACAGACAAGGTCTGCATATTCCTGCTGCTCAAGGCATCTATATTCGCCCGCAGCGTAGAGCTTATCAAGCGTTGTGCCCCTGACAACATAGAGAAGGTGGATCTTTATGCCGTCTATTTCCATGTCTGAAACAGCCCTGGCTGTTTCAAGCACGTGGGCTTTTTTTTCATTGGGAAGACCGATAATAACATGGGCGCATATTTTAATCCCTCTGTTTTTCGTAGCAAGAACTGCTTTTTTAAAGCACATAACGTCATGCCCACGATTGATAAAGGCAAGTGTCGAATCATTGGCGGATTGCAGGCCGTATTCGATCCAGACAAGGTAATTGTCCGCATACCCTTGTAACAGCTCCAGAATCGGTTCATTCACACAATCCGGCCTTGTGCCGATGGATAGACCGACCACATTTTCTATGGCAAGGGCCTGCTCATAAAGAATTTTAAGCCTGTCAAAAGGACCATAAGTATTTGAAAATGATTGAAAATAGGCAATGAATTTTTTTGCCTTGTATCGCTTTGAAAGCGCTCTTTTACCTTGAATGATTTGATCGGTCACAGAAAGCCCTTTGGCATGGGCGCCGGTTCCGGATCCCCGGATGTTGCAGTATATACATCCTCCTGTTGAAATCGTACCGTCTCTGTTTGGGCAGGAAAGACCCGCATCAATGGTTATTTTTTGAACTCTGCAACCAAAGATACTTCTAAGATACGTGTTAAAATCATTATATCTTTTATGCATGTTATTGGTTTCTTTAGTGTGAATTTTGACGGCTTCGTAAAAAGTCCAACTTCTGCGTTGTGCTGCATTTCGTAATCATTCAACGTACGAAAAGTACGCCTCATGATTACAAAATTTGCACGCCTTGAATT
>MAXL01000188.1 GCA_001751005.1 Desulfobacterales bacterium S5133MH16 | reverse complement strand
AGTTACGGAATCTCCCTTAAAACTGCGAATTATCGCCTCGCCAATCAGCTCCGAAATCGAAAGCACTTTGATTTTATCACAGGCTCTGGCATTGTCTTTCAAAGGAATCGTGTCAGTTACAACCAGGGTTTTCAAGTCCGAATCCTCAATCCGTTCGATGGCCGGCCCGGACAGAACTGCATGGCAACAGCTTGCATGGATCTCCCTGGCGCCATTTTTCATGATAGCTCCGGCAGCTTCGACAAGGGTGCCGGAGGTATCGACCATATCATCAAGAATAACCACAACCTTATCGGCAACATCGCCGATCACGGCCATGGCCTTGGCTTGGTTGGGGGCGTCTCTCCGCTTATCAATGATAGCAAGTCCGGCATTTAGACGCTTTGCAAAGGCTCTGGCCCTTTCAACCCCACCCGCATCCGGAGAAACGATCACAAGGTCATTATTAAATTTTTTTCTGATATAATCGATAATAACCGGAGCAGCAAAAAGATTGTCCACCGGAATGTTGAAAAACCCCTGAATCTGACCGGAATGCAAATCCATTGTAATGATCCGGGCTGCACCGGCCACGGTCAGTAAATCCGCAACCAGTTTGGCGCTGATCGGAACCCGCGGCGCTACCTTCTTGTCCTGCCGTGCATACCCGTAATAGGGAATTACCGCTGTTATCCGGTTTGCCGAAGCACGCTTTAAGGCATCTAACATCAGAAGTAGCTCAACCAGATTTTCATTCACCGGAGAACAGATTGACTGAATTACAAAAACCTCTTTTGATCTTACATTTTCATCTATTTCGATCTGGATTTCACCGTCACTGAATCTTTTTACTTTTTCCCCTCCCAGAGGAACATTGATATATTCACATATTTTTTGGGAAAGAACCGGGTTTGAATTTCCTGAAAATATTACAAAATCACTCATTTATATTACCATTCATTATTGGCGCAACCTGGCTGGGGCGGGAGGATTCGAACCTCCGAATGCAGGAACCAAAATCCTGTGTCTTACCACTTGACTACGCCCCATAATCAAAAATGCAGTCAAGACAAATCATCCCTGTTCCGATTTGTCTCCTGTCTCTTTTGTCATCATATCAACAAGATATAACTGCCACTTGTCGTTCTCTGCAAGTGCGTTATTTGCTTTCAAGGCTGTATCCGAATCGGAAAAAAGGCCGAATACCACGGATCCGCTTCCCGACATGAGCGCCCCCAGTGCGCCATGTCTTAAAAGAGCCTCTTTGGCTTTAAATATGTCCGGATACATTGATGCCGCAGTAGATTCAAGATCATTGCATAAATGGCATCTCGGATCAAAGCCCTGCTCGTTCAAAAGAAAACTTTTAAGTTTTTTTTTGCAGTTTGTCAATCCCAAATTAAGATTTTTATAAACCTTGGCCGTTGAAATGCTAAAACCGGGAAAAACCAATAATATCTTAAAACTTTCAATCCCTTGATAAGCTTTGAGCTTGTCACCGATACCGGTTACTATTGCCGGTTTCCGAAAAATGAAAAAGGGCACATCCGCCCCGATTGAACGCCCCATGGATATGAGTTTTTCCGGGGAAAATGGATAGCCGTAATGGCGATTCAACCCCAAAAAAACAGCAGCGGCATTGCTGCTTCCTCCTCCAAGACCGGCTCCAACCGGTATCTGTTTTTCTATGGAAATTTTTACCCCTTGATTTATATTCAGGGTGTTTAAAAAAAGAGATGCAGCGGCAAAGGCAAGATTTGTTTCATCTTCCGGAATGTCCGGATGGCAACAGGAGACGGAAGTCTCCTTAACGCCGAAAGTAAGTGATACCGTATCGTAAAGTCCGACACAGTACATCAGGCTGACCAGATCATGGTAGCCGTCGGGTCGTTTTCCCGTAATTTGGAGAAACAGGTTTATTTTAGCAGGAGAGAGAATCCTCATGACATATCCGGATTATCCCTTTTCTTTTACATATATCATCCTCAGGTCATATAGAATATTTTTCAGCATGGTCTCTTCATCTTTTGTCAAATTCCCTCGGGTTTTTTCTTCCAGCATGCCTAAAATATCTATAGTCTGTTTTGCAAGGAGCGGATTCTTCGTCTTTTTACCGGTGGCAGGATCGTCAATTAGACCGAGTTGTACCAGTACAGATGAATTCAACGAAAAAATAAAGGTAGCAAAATTGATTTTCGGCAGTTGATAATCTGTTTTATCCTCCTCAGGAGCAACCGCCTCTTCTGATTCACTTGCCTTAACCTCCTCTTTTGAAGGTTTGGCCGTTTCTTCTGTTGTCTCTTGATCCTGTTTTTCCGGATCCCCTTGCGCGAACATTCTTTTGTCTTTGATAATAAAATCTTTTTTATCCGGCATTTCTGATCTCCTGTATGTTTTTGGTTCTATTTTTTAAACAGTTACCAAAGAACTAAATTAACACAAATCATGAAACACGGGAGACAATAAATTCCCCGATTTTTTCCGCAGATATTCCAAAAAGCTCTTTCATTCCCACGATCTCAATATACTGTTCATCCCATATCACACTGTTTTCCTGGACAATGTTTTTGATGCGCTCGTATTTTCCGCCAAGAGCTTTTATCTTTACATATAGCGGAACATTTTCTTTAAAGGATATATTCAATAATAGTATGTATTCAATCAAATTCGGTGTGGCGGCAGAGGCGGATATAATCGGAATAACGATAATGCTTCGGTCGTCTTTCCGTCCTTTGCCGATATATACATTCCCTTCCCGTACAATGATTCTTTTGGTCCCCTTAAGCAGGGAGTCGGTTTCTACACGGGACGGAATCGGTTTTAAGGTACCTTCTTTTTTTATTATTTCGATTGTGGTTTGATCTGTGGGTTCGCCAAGAACGTTCAGGCCTCCGATTCTGTAAAAAATGGCTCCTTTTATATCTGAAACGATTTCCTGAAGATTTTTAAGAACCATAATATTTCTGTTAATAAGCTGGGAAGCATGGATATTGTATTGGGTCAGTGCTTCGAACAGTATCCCCTCTACCTTTTCGCTGATACGGCTTGTCCCCACAGTGACGGTTTTCGCCTGGTGCCGGATAGCATCCACAGGTCGGGACATACAGTTAATCGACTCTCCCAAACATTCAAAGAGCCTGTTCAGCATGTTCAGCGCCGTACCTTTTTTTCCGAAATCTATTTCAAAATCAGATACCGGCAGTCTCCCGGACAGATATTTTAGAAGAAGAGTCAGATCCGATGCCGCTTCAAGTCCCATGGCAGACGGAAAACTGTTATCGCTTTTTTTTCTTCTGAACTCTTTATAGAAAAAAGCAATTTTTTCCCTAAAAGATTTTTCAAGGATCAATTCATAAACATCCATGCCTTTATTCGCATAATCGTCTACTGTTTTCCGGATATCTTTATTGAACCCGTACAGGAAGCGTGACCCTTCGTCAATTGCCATGGCAGCGTAATATCCCCAGATATGCCCCACCAGGGTGTTCAGAATGGGGGCAAAATGCTCACTAACAATCGGGACGTGGAAAACATCCGCTGCATAGGGTTCAAACCGGTTTTCACCCTCGTTAGCGATGACAACCACCGTAGCTTTGTGTGCCTGGAATATCGCCGTATCCTTTATAATATCTCCGATTACCGTCCCTCTGGCTCCGGCGGCGCAAACAATAATCAGCGGTTCCGATGAAAGATCGATGTGTTTTTTATCTTCAACATAATCGGATGAAATCGTTTTATAGCAAAGCTCACTCAGTTTAATCCTGATTTCATCTGCCGAGGCCTTGTTGGGACCGCTGCCCACTGCGGCCCAGTATGTCTTGGTTGTCGCAAGCCTTTTCGCAGAGTTTCCGATTTTGTTATGCATTGAAAGGATTTTTCTCATATGACCGGGCATTGCAAGAAGCTCTTTTATTTGTGCGGTAACAAAGTCATCACTCCTGCGATTTAGAAGTCCGGCAATTTTAAGACCCAAAAGAGCACTTGCAACGATTTGAGAATAGAAGGCTTTTGTAGAAGCTACCGACATCTCGATATCCCTGCCGCTGCTGGTGTACATAACACCGTCAACCTTGAAGGTAATATCCGAATCCCTGCGGTTAACGATAGCCATGGTGTGGGCGCCTCGTTCTTTCACCATATCGATGGTACGGTTTGTGTCTGTGGTTGTTCCGGACTGGCTTATGGCAATCACAAGGGAGTCCGCCATCATTTTTTTATCGTCATGGTCATTAAGTTTAAAACCGCTTAGCTCAGATGCTTTGAGTGCACTGATATAAAACCACGGATCGTCCATATAGTAATTCAGAATGTCCGCACATGCATGGGCAGCAACACCGGCGGTACCCTGCCCAACAAAAAAGATTCGTCGTATTTTTTTATCCAGCAGGGCCTTTTGCAAAGTTTCAGGGAATGTCTTTTCATCCAGGGTGACGACATACCGCCGGATCTTATCTTCCTTGATTTTCCAGCGCTTCTGAAGGGTCTTTTCCACAGAATGCGGAGATTCCGAAATTTCCTTCAAAAAATAATGGGGAAAATCCTGGCGGTCTATGTCTCTTGAAGTAATTTCGGTATGTTTTATGTCATTTTTACCAAGGTCAATCCGGGTGTTGTCATAATAGATTGCTTTAATGCCGTCCATTCCTCCGGCGGAATCCTGATTCAAGATAAAAATCTGCCCCTGGGTCGTACCGTCTCTGCCTTGTACTTGTTTTTCACCGTCCATCTTGATAAAAAAGGGGGTCTCTTCAATCAGTCCGTAGACCTCTGAGCTGGGCATATAGTAATCTTTGGCAATACCGATAAAAATAGCCTGACCGCTTCCTTTCTGGGCCAGAAAGATCTTTCCCGGAGACAAATCCGTATGCATGGATATGGCATGTGATCCCTTGAAGTCGTTTACAGCCAGGCGGAATGCTTCTTGAACATCAAAACCCTGGTTAATATACTTTTCGATCTGAAGCGGAATGATCTTTGTATCTGTAGTGATATCCTGAGGTATAAGACATCCATGCCTTTCATATTCATTTTTAAGTTCCAGATAATTATCGATATCTCCGTTCAGGCAGGCGTGTATGATACCGCTTTTTGGAACACTGCTCCCTGTGGTACTGTTGTCCACAGGATGACAGTTGGGTTCGCTGATGGCGCCTACCGATGCCCAGCGCGTGTGGGCGGAAATTGTATGGTATTTCGGGTAAAATGAGACCAGTTTATGGAGAATCGTATCGTTTTTTATATGGTTGCGCAGTAAATGACTATTATCTCCAAGACTCCCGACTTCAGCGGCAACTTTATAGGTAATGGCAATGGCAACACGTTTTTGACCGTTTTCATCTTCTGACCCATTTATTTTGATTCCCAGGTTAACCAGAACATCTTGGGTTGAACGTTCTTTTAACTGATCATAAAGATTCGCCTTTTTTATTGTTTCTTCGAACCTGTCAAATTCAGAATCATCGAGAACAAACATCATGGATATTCCTGCAGAATCGCGACCCCTGACCTCAAGACGGTCGATACTGTTCAGTACGGCATTGATCTGTTTGAAGATATTGACTTCATAACTGGTGTGAGTTTCATGGTCATTTCTTAATAAATCTTTTATCTTTTTGATATTATTTGAAATTTCTGAAGTGAGGCACCAGATAATGTCCTTGATACAATCGATACGCCGTGACAGAATATCCACATCATCAGACTCAAGGCGCCCCATATGATGGTCCAGCAGCCTTTGTTCTTTATCAATGAATTGGAAAAGACGATCGGCAAATTTTTCAAGTTCGCGCTGACTTTCCCGGCTAGTGAAAAGATTGTAAAAAAGATCATTGCATTTTAAGTTTCGCACGTTTCGGAAAAGAGCGTCAATCTGCTTTTCCCCACCCAGATAATGATCTTCAAGATTCAAGTCATTTTGCCGGCAGTTTGCATAGCAAAGATCCTGGATTTTTATGAGCATATCTTTCAAAGAGTTAATGTCGATACGGTCGTCTGTTTTATTCTTTTTCTTAAAGGTAACAATCCCTGTGAGTCCGCAGCACAGAAGGTTGTCCCGGCATGGAAAAAATACGATGGAACCATCCGGCAGGTCGGCCATATGTTTTCCAAAATATACGTCTGCT
>MAXL01000187.1 GCA_001751005.1 Desulfobacterales bacterium S5133MH16 | reverse complement strand
CTTTGTCTTCTTTGCCTGAATCAATCTCTTTGGAAATTTTCTTTTGTTTACCGTTTTCTTCGATTTCGGTATTAATTTCGATTTTCTTTTTTTTTGCTCCCATCAGTTGAAACTTTCTCCTGATTTTTTTAAATATTTACAAACCCGATTTTTCATAAAATACGGGCTAATACCACAACATTGCTAAAAAAATAAGACTGTCTGGGATATTGTCAAGGTAGAAAAAGGAATTTTAGATTTTGAGTTCCGAATTTAATGATTGAAATCTGTCGATTTTAAATATGGGGGCCGAACATTGGTGGGAGGTGAGGTCAATCATCACTATGAGACCTTTGCAAAACGCCCCTTTTTGCCCAATTTATAAGCGTAAGAACTGGTTGTGCACCCTCTATCGAATCTTTTCTGAAATGAAATAAGCCAAAAGTTTGACCGGGATCGATCCACGACACAGACTGCATTACTTATCGCTGCTTCCTTCCGGACCTGACGAGGTTCGTAACCGTCTGTTGCGCGGCGGCCGATCAGATTGACTTATAGGCTCCCAGGTTAAAACCCTTTAGAGGGAATTCAGCCCCGCATGAAGCGGATTTCGGGAAAAGGGCACCGCTAGCTCCCCGCCTAGCACAACCATTAGTTTAAATATAATCGATTAAAAAAAAATTCAAGTTAAAAAAGAAATCGTTTTTCCTACCACAATATAGACTACAACTGAACTTATGGGCTTCGCCCCAATATTCTCTCCGAGCCGTAGGCACTACGAGCCGGAGGCCAGCATTCTCTCCGAGGCGTAGGCTCTACGAGCCGGAGGCCAGCATTCCATTCTGATGGCATAAACGGGCCACCATCAAAAAATATGTAACTTCAATATGTTATAGAATTTCCGAGACGTCAAATTAGCAGATCTATATGCTGTGTTTTTTATTGACATTCATTTATTCTTATCATAATCTTTTTTCAACTGTTTCAAAATTAAAAATTCGTAACATTTTAGCTTTTTGAAAATATCACCCCTTCAGGGGGAAAAAATGAAAGGTAAATTATGATGCGAAAAGTTTTAATTTTTTTATTATTATCCTCTTATTTCATAATGTTGGGCTGTGCCGCTTTTATAGTCGGAACAGGAGCAGGAGTAGGTATATATACCTATGTAAACGGCGAGTTGAAAACATCTTATCAAGCAACGTTTGATGAAACGAATCGCGCATGTACTGAAGTGCTAAAAAGTCTGGAAATGGAGATAACAGAAAAAACATCAGACAGTATTGAGGCAAAAATTAAAGCCAGACAAACCGACGGAACACCGGTTACAATAAAAACTGTAATGAGAGCACCCGGGACTACCGAGGTTTCCGTCCGATCAGGCATCGTAGGAGTATGGGATAAAAAAGTTTCTGAGCTTATTCATGCCAGCATCGCACAAAGGCTACAATAATAAATTATTACGTACTGTTGAACAGACCGTTGCAACATATGGAATGCTTAAACCGGGAGATTCGGTTCTTGTCGGTGTATCCGGCGGTCCTGATTCAGTAGCCCTTTTTCACCTGCTTCTCACATTCGCACCCCGCTTTCCCCTCCGGCTTGGAGTTGCACATTTAAATCATTGTCTGCGCCAGAACGATTCAGATAAGGATGCTGAATTTGTTGCATCTCTCGCCGGCAGATTTGACATACCCTGTTATATTTATAAAGCAAATGTTCGTAAATATCAGATTGAAAACAAGCTTTCCCTGGAAGAAGCGGCCAGACGCGTTCGCCACACCTTTTTAAACAAAATGGCAGAAAAAAACCGGTTTAATAAAATCGCACTCGGCCATCATTTTGATGATAATGCAGAACTTGTATTAATGAATCTTTTTAGAGGAAGCGGCCCACTGGGAATTTCGGGTATTCCTCCGGTAAGGGACGGAAAAATTATCCGGCCGCTATTACAATCAAATCGTTCCCAAATAATCGCTTTTCTGGATCAAAATGGACTAAAATATATATCTGACGCATCAAATAGGGACACAAGATTCCTTAGGAACAGGATACGTCACGATTTAATTCCTCTGTTAAAAACATCTTACAATCCCAAAATCATCCAAAGTCTGAACCGGCTTGCCTCAATCATCAGATCTGAAGAAGAATGGATTGAAAATGTCATTCACCCGCTCTTCGAAAAAGCGGCTATCAACATTCAGGACGGTCGGATTGCTCTCTCTGTTTCAATCCTGAACCAAATTCATGTGGCAGCACAAAGACGGATAATAAGAAAAGCGATTTCAAAAATAAAAGGGAACTTAAAGCGTATTGGTTTGACCCACATAGATTCTGCCATAGATATTGTGGAATCCGGGCCGGTTTATGGAAATATTGATTTGCCTGATCGTATCAGGATCCAGCGTAAAGGAGACGTTCTTCTCTTCTCAAGAGAAAAAAACAGATTGCGTAATGCGGATGTAACATCCGGCCGGGCAGAAATGTTTGCTTTTGAATACCGGATAGAAAAACCCGAATCGATATTTATAAAAGAAATTAATGCCCATATTAAATTTACCGAAATGGGCATAGAAAATCTGCCCGACTTATGTCGGACTGGACAAAATACCGGTTTTTTTGATAGGGATGCGTTAAGTTTCCCGCTGGTTTTGAGAAATTTTCGCCATGGTGACCGTTTTACGCCACTGGGTATGACCGGAACACAAAAAATAAAAAAATTTTTCATCGACAAAAAGGTCCCCGGAAAAGAACGCATAAAATGCCCCATATTGCTTTGTCGGGGAAAAATAATCTGGGTTGCCGGTTATAGAATAGATGAATCCGCAAAAGTGAAACCCACAACCAAAAATGTACTTAAAGTTGAACTTTCTCTTGCCTAATTAACAATAATGATTAATATAATTTTATAAATAATCATTTTACAGGGAGTTAAGGCTTTTGAATCCTTTTTATAAAAATTTGGCTTTATGGATAGTCATCACGCTGATGATGATCATGCTTTATAATCTCTTCAATCAACAGCACTTGGCCGAGACAAATATCAGCTATACTGAATTTTTAGCCATGGTCGATAATGGGAGCATTTCCGATGTGGTCATCCAGGGGCAGGAACTCTTCCTCACAGACGTAAACCACAATAATTTCAAGGTATATGCACCACAGGACACCGATCTTATCAAGATTCTCCGGCAAAAGGGGGTTACCATTAGCGCCAAACCGGAAACCGATTCTCCCTGGTATATGAATCTCCTGGTTTCATGGTTTCCGATGATTGTACTAATCGGCGTATGGATCTTTTTTATGCGTCAGATGCAGGCCGGAGGGGGTAAGGCCATGTCTTTTGGCAAAAGCCGGGCACGCCTGCAATCTGACCAGATGAAAAAAGTCACCTTTGAAGACGTTGCCGGAATCGATGAAGTCAAAGAAGAACTTGGTGAAATAATAGATTTTCTCAGAGAACCGAAGAAATTTACGCGTCTTGGAGGAAGGATACCCAAAGGTGTTCTTCTCATGGGGTTACCCGGTACGGGCAAAACTCTTTTGGCTCGTGCTATTGCAGGTGAAGCCGATGTCCCGTTTTTCAATATCAGCGGATCGGATTTTGTGGAAATGTTTGTCGGCGTTGGAGCGTCACGGGTTAGAGATTTGTTTGTTCAGGGTAAAAAGAATGCGCCCTGCATTATCTTTATTGATGAAATTGATGCTGTTGGAAGGCACAGGGGGGCGGGACTCGGTGGAGGACACGACGAAAGAGAACAGACATTAAACCAACTCCTGGTTGAAATGGACGGTTTTGAGTCAAACGAAGGAGTTATCCTTATTTCCGCTACAAACCGGCCTGATGTGCTCGACCCGGCCCTTTTGCGGCCCGGACGTTTTGATCGCCAGGTGGTAGTTCCCCTGCCGGATATTTTAGGCCGTGAACAGATTCTTAAGGTTCATATGAAAAAAACGCCGGCAGCACCCGATGTAAACCTTGTTACACTGTCAAAAGGCACGCCCGGTTTTTCCGGTGCAGACTTGGAAAACCTTGTGAACGAAGCGGCGTTGCTTGGCGCTAAAAGAAATAAAGAAAAAATTGACATGGTTGACCTGGAAGATGCCAAAGACAAGGTCTATATGGGATTGGAACGTAAATCAAAAGTTATCAGGGAAGAAGACAGAAAGACCACGGCATATCACGAAGCAGGACACGCCCTTGTGGCCCGGTTTCTTCCCAATACGGATGCCGTCAACAAAATAACCATTATTCCACGTGGACGTGCCGCCGGTATTACTTGGTTCTTGCCCGAAGAGAGCGATTTCAAGTATAAAGATCAGCTTGAAAGCGAATTGTCGGTCGCGTTTGGCGGACGAGTGGCCGAAGATATTATTTTTAACCGTATCAGTACCGGCGCCGCAAACGATATCAAACAGGCAACCGATGTTGCCCAGAAGATGGTACGAAGCTGGGGTATGAGTGAAGATTTGGGTCCGCTTTCTTTTGCCAAAGATGAGGAGCATATTTTCCTGGGGCGAGAAATTGCACAGCACAGGGATTATTCTGAAGAAACGGCACGGAAAATTGACCAAGAAGTAAATAATCTTATCGAAAAAGCTTACAATCGTGCAAAGAAAACCTTGAATGAAAATTTAGATATTCTTCATGCTCTGGCGGATCGTCTGCTTGAAAAAGAAACGGTTCTGGGAAGGGAGCTTGATGATCTCATACTTTCCATGAAACCCGGATTTGAGTTTCCATCAAAGACGTTTGTCCGCGAAAAAACTGATAAAAACGCTCCGGTCGAAAATGAAGAAGATACGGCAGGAATCAAAACCGAAACTGAAATCGAGCGGCCCTCATCTTAGTTCCTTAAAATTGAATTTTGTGCATTTAACGGCAAAATATTTTTACCGGTACAATTTCTCTATTTTAAAATAATTGAAGATTTTCGATTGAATATTTAAGGAATTTTGCCATTTTTATATGGATAGATGGAGCGAAGCGACCCAAGAAATTGTTTATTGACGATTGGCTATAGAATTTTCGATACGTTTCACTTAACAAGCACATATGAAAACTTATAACATTGCATGGGACAAACACAGGTTGGTTCTGGGTAAGCGTGCCTGTATCATGGGTATCTTGAATGTTACGCCGGATTCATTTTCAGATAGCGGGGAATTTTTCACATTAGATGACGCCGTGGCTCAAGGCCAAAAACTTTTTGAAGACGGGGCTGACATACTTGATATCGGCGGGGAATCTACACGTCCTTTTTCTGATGCGATATCTGCCGAAGAGGAAATCCGGCGGGTTATCCCTGTGATTGAAAACCTTGCAGGGCGAATTTCCATTCCCATTTCCATAGATACAACTAAGGCCGGTGTTGCCAGAAGGGCTATTGAAGCCGGCGCCTCCATTATAAACGATGTTTCAGCATTGCGTCTGGATCACGGCCTTGCAGATGTTGCAGCAGAATACGATGTTCCGGTAATTTTGATGCATATGCTTGGAACCCCAAAAACCATGCAGACGGATCCTGTTTATGACGATCTTATAAAAGAAATCAAAGGATTTCTAAAAAACGCCGTTGATTATGCTGAAAGCAAAGGAATTTCAAAATCAAAAATCATCATCGATCCCGGAATCGGTTTCGGGAAAACTGTTGAACATAATCTTTTACTAATTAAACACCTGCATGAATTTAAAACACTGGATCTTCCTATTCTGATCGGACTTTCCAGAAAAGCCTTTATACGAAACATCCTTAGAGATACGACCGTTAAAGATATTAACCCGGACCTGCCTGTAGTGGAAACCGGCACTCAGGCTTCAGTTGCCGCTGCAGTTTTAAACGGCGCCCACATGGTCAGAGTTCACAATGTGGCCAATACACGTGCAACCTTAAAAATCATTGATGCCATTAATAATGTGCAAAATAGTTAATGGTGAAACGGTTTCGCTTTTTGAAAATAGTGTCGCTTCAGGTATGAATACCCATAGTCGTTTATCTATTTTACACCCACGGAATTTCAAACGGTCTGTTTTGTGTTTTTTGCTTGGGATTTGCTTTTTTTTGCCGTGCTCCTGCTCATCATTACAAGAAACCGTCATTTTTATTCCGGTTGATTCCAGCCAAATTCCTGTAGGATTGACAATAACCGGTCCGTTGGTAAAAGGAATAGAGGTTCACGTCCGCGGCCCAAAATCGACAGTTAAAATCCTTTCTGACCTGAAGATACGATATGTGCTTGATTTATCCGGAGCTCATGTTGGGATTAACTCTATTCCGATAAAAAAGGACCGTATCATCCTTCCTGAAGGGATATCCATTGTAAAAATAAACCCAACCTTTTTGACCGTAACCATCGAGAATGAAATTAAAAAGGAGCTGCCGGTTAAAATTTTATTTTCCGGAAAACCCGCTACAGGATTCACAGTTGCAGGCGCTGTTGCCAAACCATTATCGGTTATTTTGCAAGGACCTGAAAATATCCTCGGACCCATGGATAAGGTACTGACAAAACCGATTGGGATTAAAGGGCTGTCAGAATCTTTTAAAAAAGAAGTCGCTCTGGACCTTGTTGAAGATCTTGAGATCATTTATCCTTCGGAGATTATTTTTGCTGAAATATCCATAGAAGAAAAAATTGTTACCAAAAAGTTTTTTGATATTCAGGTTGAGGGCAAAAACAGTCCGTTCAGTTACATGATTACGCCGCCGGCAATAAATATTGAAGTTAAAGGACCT
>MAXL01000186.1 GCA_001751005.1 Desulfobacterales bacterium S5133MH16 | reverse complement strand
TTGCCTTGAAAACCACTAACCCGAACAAGCCCCGCACCGCAAGCAGTATCTTCGACAAGCGGGACAGGCCGATACCAAAAAAGATAGATTTTATTTTTTTGCCATAAAAAGTACAAAATTTAAAACTTAGGAGCCAAGAAGGATGAAAAAAACCGTCGCCTTTTCAAAAAACGCCACCAATGTTTTTTTTCATATCCTGACCAAGTGCAATCTCAAGTGCAAACACTGTTATATAAATAAAAAACAGCATGGGAAAAAAACGCTTCTCCTTGAGACTATTGAAGCATGGCTTGAAGTATTTGCCTCAAAAAACAAAAATGCTAATGTCATCTTCTTGGGCGGAGAACCCACGCTCCATCCTGACCTGTCACTTGCCGTAAAAAAAGCAAAAGCACTCGGATACGACTCCATAACCGTAGATACAAATGGATATCTGTTTCATGACATTCTGTCCAGAGTGGAGCCTGATGTGGTTGATTATTTCAGTTTCAGCCTGGATGGTGTTACTCGAGAAACAAACGATATGATCCGGGGAAAGGGATGCTATGATAACTGTATCGCCGGTATCAAAAAAGCGATTCTCAGAGGTTTTACCACCAGTTTGATCTACACCGTAAGTCAAATGAATTTACACGAACTTGATAGGATTGCACCGCTTTTGAAGGATTTGGGAGTTGACCGTTTTTTCATACAGGTCATTGGTATCAGGGGAAAATCGGCCGAAAACAGCCGGGAAAAACTGCAGGTTTCTCGAAACGACTGGCTAAAAATCATCCCTGATGCGGCCCAAAAGATCGCACGACTCGGGATAACGGTTACATATCCGAAAGTTTTTTTAAGCCCGGACGAGCCCTTTGAATGCGCCGCACGGGTTGCGGAAAACTATTTTATATTCCCAAACGGCAGGGTTTACCAATGCCCCCTGTGTGAGGATTTTCCGTTGCACAGCAAGGTATTCAAAGGCAACATACTTTTTGACGCCCCGAAGATAAACGAAAACGATCTTTTCGAACTTAACATCCCTGAAGGATGTGTAATGAACAAGCTCGTTCAGCCCGGTAATCTGAGCTATAACAGCAACGGCACACCGGAATACAAAGTTGCATGCTGCATGTTAAAGGAAGAAATCAAAAGCAACTAGTGTCCATCCTATTCCGCTCTAAGCAAGAGCAACATCACCTGGTTTTTAACAGCAGCCTGCCTGTGCCATGGGAATGAAATAATGGAATGCTCTTCGTCATTTCATTATTCCGACTGGGGCGAGTCCCCTAAGTTCTTTAATAAGTCTTTTTTAACCCTGGAATTATGTTCTTCAACTTCAGCGTCGAATACCTTTTTTCTTGTTTCGTAATCCGCTATTTTCTCATTAAATTTAGATATGACTTTATTATATTTCTTTGCCGCTGCTCTGGATCTTAGATTTTTGTTGTCTTTTGTAATCTGGTCTCTTTCCTGCATCAGCGCCTTGTATTCTTTATCAAATTCCTGCTTTTTTCGGTCAAGATGTCTTTTTGTTTCAGCAAGATCATCTGCTTCATTTTGATCCCGGGCTTGGTTCTGTTCAGATAAAGGCCGTGATTTCACCGCGCTTTGCTCATCCTTCTGATTATCATAAGCATTACGTTGAGATTCACCATATTCATAAATATCGGTCTGTTGATTTTCAGAAACCGTACTTAAATCGTCTGTGTAGTGAATGTTCCCTTTTTCATCAATATATTTGTAAAATTCGGCTGAAGCCAACAGGGGAAGTGACACCATCAGTAAACATATTAACCATCTTCCCAGCTTCATCAACCAGTCCTCCTTTATTCAATGGGGCTGCAAATTTTGGCTCCCGGATTAATGCTCTGGTCTGACCGGGTTATGAGAACCGTTGATGTGGTCTGTTCGGTATGAAGCACAAGCAGCGTGCCGTAAACAATTTGTGTGAGCAGAACATCTTCTTTGGTCTCCGTATCGAACCGCTGCTTTTCTTGATAGTATATACTGTACTGTTGTCCGAGTTTCACATCGTCCTTACTACCCTTATCAATGAACGCAATATCGTTATCTCCAATGATATTCGCAGGCTCCTCGAATATAATGAGTTCCCCGTTTAATCCTTTTTTACTTTGAGTCAGCTCAATTTTGGGTGATCGCCTTTTGTACGGCATTAAAAGGTTGCCCACTTCAATGGTACGGTAAGACTGAATAACCCTGGCTACGGCGAAACGGGGTTCAATTTTCGTAATTTCAACAATACCTGTCAGATAGTGCTGAGTTCCGATGAGTGCTCCTGTTTTTTTGTCAATGATAGGCGTTGAGGTTCTATATACACTATATTTGCTTCCCGCCGTAAGGTTTATATCCCCCTTTGCCCGGATAAAAACCAGATCCCCAGCGCTGATCATTTCTTTATCATCTTTCACTTTAAAAATGACTCCTGACGGGGTCACAGGATCTTTCCTGATGAATCCAATTTTGTCAATAGGGGAATAGTAATAATACAGCGATTCTTTTTGGGGTTCTTTCTCGAGTGCCCGGCGCCTTGATACGGTTTTTCCGGCAAAGCTTTCGGCCCCCTTTTGATGAAAGATACGGATACGCTCGCCCGGATAAATCCAGTGAGGATTGGAGATCTGACTATTCTCG
>MAXL01000185.1 GCA_001751005.1 Desulfobacterales bacterium S5133MH16 | reverse complement strand
TATTTTCTTTCTCTATCATTTCACAAGCATCTACCTCAGAATCTTCTATCCAAAACGATTCTTCCCGTTCCCATATTTTTATAGTCAACTACCACCGCCAGAGGCGGTGGCTTGCATGATTAGTCCTGGAAGGTACCCTATGTCATGAGTCTACTTATGCAAACAAATTTAGTTGCTACTTTTCAATCTCTTTCTCTCTTCGTTCCTGCCACGTTACATACTTTCTTATCTTCTCCTCATCCAACCCCACTGTGCTCACACAATAGCCTCGCGACCACAATTGCCGTCCCCAAAATTTCTTTCCGACTCTCTCATACTTTTGGAATAACCTTATGGATAGTTTCCTTTTCAAAAATCCCATTATTGATGATATCGGATACTTCGGCGGTATCGAGATCACTTAACCCCTACAACGGTAAAACCTTCTTATGGGACCACTACCAGAGGTAGTGGTTTATACCGATTAATAAAAAATTGCGCAAAGTCATATGAAACAGGCTTTAATTTTTGTTGTATTTTCAAGGGAAAATTTTAGAAAGAAAAAATGGCGGAGTATCTGATTGGGATAAGGCTATAATTAGCAATTATGTCATCTAGTTACAAAAATCCAACCGAATTTTGCCATTATAGCAAAATTGTTATATAAGCGCCTTTATTTCAAAGGGTTACAGAAATTCAGAAATGTTTAATCAGTCAGCAAAGCTATTCCGGCAAAGGAGGTGGATTTTCTTCATCAACATATCCCTGGCTGATTTCGACTATGTTTCCTTCCGGATCAGCCACCCAGACCGTGCGCCAGCCCAGGATAAAGTCGTCAAAGTCCATCGGGCCCTGGGTTATCCTGGCGTCGTCGCCCATCTCTTTAAGTTTGGCGTCGACGTCGTCCACCTGAAAGGCCAGATGACGGAAGCCTGAATACGCCGGGCCATCCGCGCCGGTTTTCGGAATAGGCGATTCTTCCGTGGCCTTAAAAATTTCTAAATAGACATTGCCTAGCTTGATAAAAACGATTTGTTCATCTCCTCCAAGTGGGAGAACGCGCGCCCGCGTGAAGCCAAAATACTCCGTATAGAACTTCTCAACGGTTATAGGATCTTTGCAGTTTATGGCCACATGGGCGAGTGCTGAATAAGCCATATATAATGTCCTCCTTTTTACTGAAGCGCAAAATTTATTTTGCCTTTTTAGAACATCGCGAATTAACTTCTATAATATACTGAAAATATGAAATTAAAAACAACTACTAAAGATTGAAAAAGCGCGAATGGACATGGATGAATAAGGATAAACTGAAACAGGTGTTAAATAACTTATTTTGGCATCCTTCATTCAGTAGTTTACACCTTTAGAAGCAGGTTATAAGCGGGGTAGCTTGTTGTACGCTCAGTTTGATTGGTTCTATTGGTTTTAATTGGTTGGATTTGCTAACTAATTGAACCAATAGAACTAATCAAGCCAATAAAACCGCAAACCGACTAAGATGAGAACTGTAAACTACTTTTATCGTATATGAAGGATGCCCTTATTTTATACTTTTTTGGGGTGCGCGATGAAAGTTATCAACGAACTTGGATGTGATTTGCTATTCACGGTTACATTCTGGTCCATTTGAGTTTAGAAAACTAATCCGCCATATGTAAATTTTTCATGACCCTACATAGCTGTTTACAGTGTAGCTGAGTCTTCCATCGGATCGAGGCCATCCACGATGTAAGTTGCAATAACAGCTTTTCCGGTTTTTGCATCGCGTTTAACGAGCCATGTCTGGTATGCGTCGAAACCGAGCCATTTGCTCTTGGCGGCTGGAGGATCCCAAATGTGCGCCTGCCAGTTAACAACGAGTTTAACTGTAGCTTTTTCTTCATTGATGTCAATGTTTAACATTTTTATGTTATGTATCTCATCGAAGAACCTGTTTGTGACCGTTTTATACCATTTTTTAAAATCATTCACGCCCTTCAATGGTCCCTCTGGAAATTGCATTTCAAGTCCCTCTGAAGCGAGAAGGGGCAGAACTTCTTCAACCGGAGCGTGAACATCGAGTTTCTTATACCAGTAGTGCACTAACTTATTGACTTCTAAGTTTGTTAGGTCCGCCATTTTTCCCTCTTTTTGTTGTTAGTTGATATAATTTTTATGAGTCGAAAATGTCGATTTGCTTCATTCTTCTTTAAATTGATCGTCAAATGGTTTAAAGGGAGCGGGATCAAGATAATTTTCCATGTGAATAATTCTTCCGTTTTCTACCTTATAGACATTCACTCCTTTAGCATCAACGGGATATCCGCTAGCAGTAATGCCCTCAATATGCCATACTGATACTCCACGGTTTCCTTCGACCACTATTTCCATGGGAGTGTTTTTAAATTCGGAATAGTAGTTCTTAAGTGCATCAGCGGCTAAACGCAATCTTTCCTTACCTTTCATGTGTCCATGTATAGATTCATCTAAAATTGCATTATCATCAAACAAACTGAGCCATCCATTCCAGTTGCCAGTACTGGCATATTCATGAAATTTTTCTATAACTTCCCTTGTATTCATATTTTGCTCCTTATTATTATTTTCCTGAGCAAATTGATCTAAAAAAGGCTTAAGATGAACAGAATCGAAAAAATTTTCCTGATGTACTATTTTCCCGTTTTCTATCTGATAAGTATTTGCTACCTTGACATTAACCACGTCTCCGCTATCGGTAATTGCTTCTATTTGGCATATCACTACAGCACGATTTCCTTCAACAATTGTTTCGATAGGTTTGTTTTGAAACTTCGAATATCCCTTCTTTAATCCACCAGCAGCTTCTCGTAAATTTTCTATGCCTTCAATGGTGCCAATAGGCTCTATCAAAACAATATTGTCATCGAACAGAGTGAGCCATCCGTCCCAGTCGCCAGCATTGACGGTTTTAAAATATTTCTCCACAACTTCTCTTGTATTCATATTTACCTCCTTCAATGAAACTGTAATTGGTTGCCTCGTCCACGGAATCTGTTGTCGAATTTCGGTTTCGGGATTCTGTTCTGAAATTCAGGTTTGCCATAATTCTTCATTTGAAATAAAGCTTTCAGCAAATCCAACCTGTCGGGGGCTTGCTTTTACAGTTTCTCAACCATGTTTTTCTTTATCAAATTGATTGTAAAACGGGCTCAAGGCCACTGAATCAAAAAAAATTTCAACATGGACAATTTTTTCTCTTTCTATCTTAAAATAACAGGCTCCTTTAGCATTGACAGGAACACCATCCACAGTTACATTTTCTATCTTTACTATTGCTACACCAATATTTCCTTTGATAAATATTTCTAATGGAATCTCATTGATTTTAGAATAGCCTTTTTTCTCTCTTTCAACGCCTTCCCGCATACTTTTTTTACCTTCCACTCGTATATTACGTCCGTTAACCGAGGTCATCCAAAGAAAATTATCATCAAATAGGTCGATCCAAGCGTCCCAGTCAGTGGCGTGGTATTCATAATATTTTTCAATAATTTCTCTTGGCTTCATAATTTGATTCTCCTTGCTAATAGCTCGCAACAACTTACTGAATTTGCAACGAAAAATTGAGTCATAAGTATGTCAATTGGTTTTTTTGATGTTTGATGGTGGAAGCTGATTGGCCAATTTTGTAATAACCTACTTGAAATAAACGATGATTTCTCGGATGCACGAAAACCCGCATAAAGTTGTGTCAACAAAATCGAAATGCACTCCCTCTCATTTTAGTACAAGAGGTTACATAGTTCTGTAAGGTGCTGTGAATCCGTATTATTTATTTTTTGGGTTTATAATATGCATCAAATTGAGCAGGATCAAGGTAGTTTGCCATATACTTAATTTTTCCGTTTTCTATTTTAAGGTAGTTTGCTCCTTTAGCATCAACAGCGCCGCCGTCTTGAGTTACGGCTTCTATATGCCATACTACCACCGCACGGTTCCCTTCAACAATTATTTTGACTGGAATATTTTGAAATTTAGAATAGCCCGTTTCAAGACCATGAGCTGCTTCGCGTAGCCGTTCAATACCTTCCATCCGCCCATGAACGGTCTCGTCCATGATTGCATTTTCATCGAATAAACTAAGCCATCCTTCCCAATTGCCTGCATTAACATATTCATGATATTTTTCTACAATTTCCCTTGTCGTCATAACTCCCCTCCTTATTTATCTGAGAATATTTAGAATACCTCAACGCTTTGCCTTTCTTCTTAAAAGCACCGCCTCTTTCGATAGTTCATCGGTTTTTTGCAGATTTATTAATCGGTATAAACCACTACCTCTGGTAGTGCTCCCATAAGAAGGTTTTACCGGTGTAGGGGTTATAGGAGTTATAGTGATCTCGATACCGCAGAAGTATTCGATATCATCAATAATGGGATTTTTGAAAGGGAAACTATCCATAAGATTATTCCAAAAGTATGAAAAAATCGGAAAGAAATTCTGG
>MAXL01000184.1 GCA_001751005.1 Desulfobacterales bacterium S5133MH16 | reverse complement strand
TATAACAGGATAATAAAAATTATGAAAATTCTTTCATAGATTTTGGATAGTTTATTTCATGTTTTCACCTGTTTTTCTATGATCCGGCAGCACGGCTTTCTGCCGTATGATTATCGTAACTACTTAATATCTTAATCTTATTTCTTTAACTATTCAATATTAACCTACTGTGCATAATTTTTGCATAACTAAGATGAAAATAAGCAATTTTAAGATGAAACACATGACCAAGTTAAAGCCGATATCCGGGGAGATGAATAACATGTCAGAACATTACCTTTTTACATCACGATTAAAACTTCTTATTATTATGGCCAGGGCTTATTTAAACGGTTGTCCACTTGGAAAATATAGAAAACAAGCCATTGTAGAAAATGCAAACCAAGTCTTTTATCATTCACTTCAATGGGTAAGCGAATCTGACGCCTTAAAAAACCACGGATTAGATACGCAAACACATGCCTTCTCAACGATAGAAACCTCCGAAGAGAATATGTTTTATAAAAGAGTTCAACTCCTTGCGGTCATGGCGAAAACCATAGTCAGAGACCGCCCCATGAATAAGTTCGGAAAAAAAGCCCTTGCCGATAATTTGAACAAGATCTGTGAGACGCTTGTTTTTAGCTTTAAGATCAGTGATATAAACTTTCTAAAAGTAGCCTAATCAGTGCCCATCCATAGCCTGACGCCTATCCGAAAAAGAAATAAGTACGTCTTTTCGAAAATAAATTGCAATAAACAATATGTCTATTGTATAGAATCCGAGTTAGGAATTTTCTATATGGAATCTAAATCATTAATCGTTTTTGATATGGATGGTGTCATTGTTGATGTCTCAAGCTCATACCGGGACACGGTAAGACAAACCGCCAGATTATTTTTCAAAGGAGCAGGATCATGGAAAGATTTGCCCGATCCGCTGTTTTCCTTAACAGATCTTGCCAGAGTAAAACAAAGCGGAGGCCTGAACAATGATTGGGACTTAACTTTTTTAGTAATAAACCTTTTATTCACTTTGGTAAAAGGTCCAACAGACGATCAGGACCCGGACCCCTGGACCCGGCATAATAAAGTGATCAGCAGTTGTGATGTTACGGTCCTATCGCAGTTTTTAAACTCTACAAAAAGCCCGGTAACCTCTCTATTGAAAAAAAACGGCAAACAGAAGAATGAATTCATTACCAGCCTTTTCACCGGCGATGTTGGAAGCGGAAATATCATCAAGCAAATTTTTCAGGAGATATATCTTGGAAAAGAGATGTTTAAAGCCACTTACGGAATTCCGGCAAGAATGTACCACGGAAAAGGGTTTATAAACAGAGAAAAACTTATGCTTGACAGATCCATCCTTGAAAACCTCTCAAAAACTAATATTCTGGCCATCGCCACAGGACGGCCCAAAGCCGAGGCCGACTACCCTTTGGATTTGTTCGATTTGAGAAAGTTTTTCAAAATTACTTACACACTTGACGACTGTATTAAAGAAGAACAAAAAATATATAAGAATGAAAAAAGAAGAGTTTCTCTCAGCAAACCCAATCCTTATATGCTTGATGCCATTGCCGAGATCCAAAAACATAATGTCTCCGGATTCTATTACATTGGAGATATGCCGGATGATATGGTAGCAGCCTCAAGATCCAGAGCAGGATTTGCCGGTATCGGGATTCTTATATCATCGTCTGACAAGGACAAGCTGAAAGAGGATCTGTTACAGGCAGGTGCAGATTATATTATTGAAGATTTTGAGGCATTAAAAAACATCATACCCCAGGGTAAACGCATTTGATTTCGGTGCAGCGTAGCGTTCTCCCTGTATTGGGATTCAAATACGTTTGCCCTGTCAGGTACAGGAGTTTCCCTTGTTATGGTTTGGATGTTATGCTATCCGTTACCTATGATTTTGCGACAAATGAAATATTTGCCTTATAAAAAGCTCGAATACAGGTTCGATTTTGAAATCGGCTACCTTACAAAAAGCCCTTGTAGAGAATGTGAGAAAAGAAAAGATTTCCCTGACTGTATGGACGATTGCAACATGCTCGACAAAATACACACCATTTTGTGTGAAGCCATATCGTGTTCAAAACGCGTTTAATCTGTTCAATCAAAGGAGGGCTGTATGACCGGCATGAAACTTAATGATATCCCCGCCTGGAAGAAATTGATCCGGCATGCTGATATCATGAGTCGTCCTGAAAAACATCTCAAGTATCTACTGGAAGAAAAAGATCGACTTATAAATTTCTCTTTGAATGGCGCCGGTATCTTTTATGATTTTTCACGCCAGAGGTTGGATGAGCAGACCATGGGACTTCTGTTCAAACTTTCTGATGCCCGGAGGCTAAAAGAGCAGTTTACCGCAATGGTCTGTGGTGAAAAGATCAATACAACTGAAAACAGGGCGGCGCTTCATACAGCAGCAAGGAATTTTTCAGGCAATCCGGTTTTTGTTGACGGTAAAGATGTAATGCCTGAAATAATAAGAGTAAGAGAGGATATCAAAGGGTTTGCATCACAAGTTCATGATGGAAAAATAACCGGGTCAACCGGCAAACCGTTTAAACATATGGTTGTCATCGGAATCGGTGGATCATACCTGGGGACGGAGTTTGTCGCCCAGGCATTGGATCCGCAGGCAGATAAAAAAATTGAAATGTCGTTTCTTTCAAACGTGGACATTCATAATTTTGGATCCATTGCTTCGGCCATTGATCCTGAAACCACCCTGTGGATCGTCATCTCAAAAAGCTACACAACAGCAGAAACCATGGCCAATACCCATCAGGCGTATGCCTTTATGACGGAGAAAGGTCTTGATCCTGCCCAACATTTTGTCACGGTTACCAGTATGGGATCTCCGGGAGATGATCCTTCAAATCCCGTCCTTTCTTCATTTCATATGTTCGATTTCATCGGTGGAAGATACAGTGTTACCTCAGCGGTAGGCGGAGTTCCCCTGAGTCTGTATTTAGGGTATGAACGGTTTGAACGGTTTTTGAAAGGCGCTCAAGACATGGACCTTCATGCCCAAAACGCCCCGGTGGAAGAAAATATTCCCCTTATTGCGGCGCTTATTTCAATCTGGAATAATAATTTCCTGGGATATCCTGCTCATGCCATCATCCCTTATGCATCTCCGTTGTCCAAACTGGCGGCTCATATCCAGCAACTTAACATGGAAAGCAACGGCAAGTCAGTCACCCAATCCGGTGAACTGATAGATGAGCCTTCGGGCATTATTATTTTTGGAGAACCCGGAACCAATGCACAGCATTCGTTCTTTCAGCTGGCACATCAGGGTCGTCCGTTTCCCATTGATTTTATCGGTGTCATCAATCCCCATTTTAAACAGTATCAGAGTCAATCAAAAGGGGTCACCAATCACCAGGAACTCTGGTCGAATCTGATTGCACAACCCCAAGCCCTTGCAAGGGGAAAGCAAGACACAAATCCGGCAAAATCTTTTTCCGGTAACCGGCCGTCATCAACCCTTATTTTAAATGATCTTTCGCCGGAAAATATCGGCAGACTGCTTTCCTTTTATGAAGCTAAAACAGTTTTCGAAGCCTTTGTATGGGGTATAAATCCCTTTGATCAGTTCGGTGTGGAGCTGGGCAAAACCCTTGCTACAGATATTCGAAAACAGATGGCAATAAAAAATCAGAGCAGTAAGCACCGCTTTGATGACGTCGATCCCATAACCAGATTCTATCTGGAGACTCTGTTCTCCGGCAAGTGATTGAATACCGTCCTTTTCTTTGTCATACAGACTTGGGACTCACTCAAAAATAACTTCACAATTTATATCTTTGAGGTATCACCATGACATATTTATCCAAAACATTGCAGGAATTGCTGTCAAGACAAACCAAAGATGCTCCCACTTTAGAAGAGTGTATGAGGTGTGAGCCTTCAGGGGGTATATCGCATCATTGTTGTAAGACTCCCGGCTTTGCAATGCATGAAAACGTCCGGCTTATATATTCAGAATATGCAAACCATTTGTGGGAAGCGGTTCCATTTGGAAACAAGCACTTAAGTTTTGATCAGTTTATGCAATTCTACTTCACTCAAGTAATATTTACTTCTATTATTGGCAGAGACAAGATTTTGCTTAAATTGTACTTTCCAAAAATTATCGACTATACAGTTATACCCGATGATACAACAGACAAGATTCACATATTCGGGCCCAGAATAATGCCGGATGCCGATCTGGATCTCTTTGTGAGTTTTCCGGATGATTTTCATAACTTTTATACAAAGAGAAATTACGAAAGACCCGCCAATCAAGGATGCGTATTCTTACACAGGGGTGAAGATTTTCAAATAAAGCATAGCAAGGGGTGTTTGTTGCATGCAGAGGGTTCTACAGAGCGGATTACTACAAAACCCATTGATTGCGTTTCTTTCAATTGTAAGCTCAATGACAGCGAAAAGGAAAAGGAACAAAAAACAGCAATCTATTTTGGAGAATTACTTTTGCAATTCGGCATCTTTTTATAAAAGACTTTTTTTGCCGGAAAATAGTTTCTCTACAGCCTTTTCATGCTCAGGGGTATGATGGCACAGGGCCTGATAGGCAGCAGAAAGTTCAAGTACTTCCTCCAATCTCCTTCCTTGTGAAAGATTGAACAGACGCTTTGCCAGCCGAAGGATATTTGAGGGGTGTTTTGCAATTTCAAAAGCGATTTCCGTGCACCGCTGAATAAGATTTTCCGGTGCGGTGACTTCGCTCACCAGACCGATCCGCTCGGATTCATGTGCATCAATTACCCTGCATGTAAATGCAAGCTCACATGCTCTGGAAAATCCTATGATACGGGGCAAGAAAAATGCTCCGCCATCACCGGGGATTAGGCCGACGGAAACAAAGGTTTCTCCGAAACGGGCGGTTTGGCTGGCGATACGGATATCGCACATGCATGCTAAATCACAACCCGCACCGATAGCCGGACCGTTGACTGCCGCTATGGTGGGAACGTCCAGATAATATAACGCCAAAGGAATGCGCTGGATGCCTTTGCAGTAATTCTTGCGCAACTGCTCAGGATTGCCCGAGAACATACCTTGCTTATAATACATATCCTTTACGTTGCCGCCGGCCGAAAAAGCGGAACCCGCACCAGTGACAATCATGACACTAATATCATTATTTTCCTGAACCCTTTGGCATGCCTCCTCGATTTCCTTGATGATTATTTCACCGGTTATGGCATTTCGGATATCGGGTCGATTCAATGTTAAATAAGCAACAGATCCTTTTTCCTCAAATATTATTTCTTGATATTTCATATAGTCACTCCTTAGTACACAAATTCTTAAATACGATCACGTATAATAGTTGGTTTATTCAATTTATTTAAAAGTTTTAAGTAAAAAGTGATCTAAAGTGCCTAAAGTTGATGAATTCTATCATTTTTAAACTGGCCTCGCCCCAAGCGAGTTCCTTAACTTTAGTTCACTTTAGCTCACTTCAAATTTTAGGCACTTAATTATCCGGTTATCCCCACAGGGCATCCTTAAGTCCTGAGGTTCGTTCGATTTTACGGGATATGGTTGTTTTTAATATATCTTCCGTTGCCCAAATCGACACGGTTTTTCTGGTCCTTGTTATTCCCGTGTAGAACAGTTCCCGTGTTAATACCGGGTAATCACGGTCCGGCAGAATTAAAAGAACATGATCAAACTCCGACCCCTGGCTCTTGTGAACAGTCATTGCATAAACCGTTTCGTGTTCCGGGAGCCTGTAAGGAAGAAACCGCCTGAGTTCGCCTGAATCTCCTGAAAAATAGACATACAGATCTTTGCCGGTTGAACCCGGAGCCGGCAGGGTTATTCCCATGTCCCCGTTAAAAAGTTTCAGGCTGTAATCGTTGCGGGTAATCAGAACCGGTCTGCCTTTGTACCAGGGATTGGATGACGATCTATCCGGCGCTATCAGACCCTCACGGATCAATACCTGTTCCGCCAACCGGTTGACAGCGTTAACTCCTATTGAACCGATTTTTACGGCACATAATATTTTAAACCGTTTAAAAAGTTCAAGGGCTCTGTACGGATCATCTGTATTAAGATAATCCGAATAGCCTTTAATAATGCTTTGGGCCAGGGAACGTGACAGATCATCAGGCTGTGAAATCTTTTTCCAGAATATTTGATCAGAATTGTTTTTCATCAGGGACAAGACCTTATGGATTTCTCCCCGGTTTACCGCACGGCTTAATTCTCCTATCCCGCTGCTGCCGGTAAACCGATAGTTCTTTTTTAAAACAACCATACAGTCATAAAGACCGGGGGATTCTTTATGATCTTTGAGCGGAAGCTCAATTTTTTGTTGGGTGACCTCTTCAAATTTGTTGCAAAAACATTCTGAAAATGCGTGAACATTCTCTCTGTCACAGATATCGCCCAATACAAAACCGGTCTCAACCGAAGCAAGCTGGTCTTTGTCTCCGATCAGTATGAGCCTGGCATCAAAAGGAACCGCCCAAAGGAGTTTTGACATCAGGGCAAGATCTACCATTGAAGCTTCATCCACCACCACCACATCCGCATTTAGGGGGTTTTCATGGTTATGATGAAAATACGGGGAACCCGGGATGGTTTTGAGCATTCTGTGTATGGTATAAGCTTCAGAAGGGATTGCCTCGATAATACCCGAACGGCTATTTAGCGTTTTCTTTGCATCCTTAATTGATTCGGCGATCCGGGCTGCAGCCTTTCCCGTGGGAGCGGCAAGCAAGATTTTAAGTTTCTCTTTTCCGTGCAACTCTAAAAGCAGCGCAAGGATCTTTGCCATGGTGAAGGTCTTTCCTGTTCCCGGCCCACCGGAGATAATACAAATTCTTTTAATCGCCGCAATGTATGCCGCTACCATTTGCCAGTTAAACTCATAATCTTCATTTTGTGGGAAAAGCCTCTTTAAGCTGTCCGTTAAACGGGTTGCATCTAAACCCCGGAAATCTTCTCTGGAACGGTGGATGATAGATTCAGAAAGTTTTTTTTCATAATCCCAGTATCGATACAGGTATAGCCTGTTTTTTTTATC
The DNA here is from genome assembly GCA_001751005.1 of Desulfobacterales bacterium S5133MH16. Taxonomy (GTDB): domain Bacteria; phylum Desulfobacterota; class Desulfobacteria; order Desulfobacterales; family UBA11574; genus S5133MH16. Next base: position 114 of record MAXL01000184.1, on the reverse strand, counting down.
GAGTATCAAGGGACGATAATCTCCGGGTCTTCCTACTACCGGGCTTTGCCTGATTTTTTGCAACCAGCCGGAAAGCTTCGGCCATGTGACGGTCCCCTCCTGTTCCAGCCACAT
>MAXL01000183.1 GCA_001751005.1 Desulfobacterales bacterium S5133MH16 | reverse complement strand
GGGTGGAACAATAGGAGATATTAATGAAGTTGGCAGACGTGATTTTTTTCTTGATGACTTAAAAGAAATGACATTTAAAAAGTTTGAAGCAATTGATAGGTTGTATGAAGACCAAATGAAATTTGTCAGGATAAAAACTTTTGACGAAGATGTACTCAAAGATCTGGTCGAAAAAATAGAGAAGAAGAGCATATAGCGAAATGCCAAAAATGAATATCGACGACAAGCTTGGTAATTATATCAGGATCGTTGAGGAGAGAATGGAGGATATTGAGAAATGTAGTCGATATTTTCTTCATGTTAGAAATAAGGAATATGTAAAAGATGGAATTAATATTGAGCAATCCCGATACAAAGATGTTCAGGAATATGTTGATAAGCATGAGAACAGCAATTCGGAGGAACTCTGTGATCAACTAAAACATCTAGTTGAAAAAGATAAATCACACCATTGTCAAAAACTTTTAGCATTTATCGACCAAATAGTCGAAGAGCAAATATCGCATGGGGCTATTAAGCGCATAGGGCTAAGGTCGATTGTTGCGTTAAAAAGCAAATTAAAAGAATACATAGAGGAGACCCAAAAAAATAAATCGTTTACACCATTGGTTTGAGGGCAAGCATGTTTAGTCAAGATGATCAAGGAGACAGTAACCTTAGTAAGAAGTTACGAGAAAGCATAGGAACTGTATTAGACCAAATAGATGAGGGCTTCAAAAGGGCGATGCTTATGTATACAGTAGCCTTTTACGCAGGGATAGCTCTTATTCTTATATCTATAGGTGGCTTTCTTTATGGGAAAGATGTATCATTGATTTTTGGAGGAATGGGCATTGCAGATATAGTGGCCTTCTTTATCTTTAAGCCTGCCGAAGACCTTCAAATCAGCCGAGGCAACTTGGCGCAATTGCAAGCTGCGTTTACAACTTGGGTAAATGATATCCATAATTGGAATCATTTCTTAAAGTTAAAATTTGATAATCAAGATTGTAGTACAGACGATATGGAAAAGATATCAAGAAGCATGATAAAAAATACTCTAAGTATTATGGAAGGCATTGACTTATACGTTGAGGGAGGAAAAGGGAAAAAAATTAAAAAGGCATCACTCAAAAAACTTGAAAAACTATTAGCAAACGGGAAAAAAAAAGAAAGAAATGAAGTTAACAAGGATCTTAAAAATGGTAATGACAATAAACCCATTTAAGAGGGAGAAGATATTCTTCTTTCCTGTTTCCTGTAAAAAAGCAGAACCACCCAAGATTCTCAAGGCCAAATGGAGTGAATAGAAAGGACATTAAAAAGTGAAAAATAAAAAAATTATTTTAACAGTTACGATATTGATTATGGCTCTCTTCCTTTGTCTCCTTTCCTGCCAAAAAGCAGAACCACCCAAACTCCTCAAGGCCAAATGGGGTGGGCCACGGAATATTTCCATGGCACCTATCATTGCTGACAAAAAGGAATTTTTTAAGAAAGAAGGGTTGGATGTTGAAAGCTTATATATCCAGACAGGCAAAGTGGCTATGGATGCCCTCATCAGCGGAGATATTGATTTTGCGGTTATTGTGGAGACTAATGTGGCCTTTATCAAATATCAACAAGGGGCAAATATTGAGATTATCTGTTCTATAGAGGATAAATACGACGATGCAATTGTGGTTCGTAAGGATAAGGGAATTCAATCACCAGAAGATCTCAAAGGGAAAACCATCGCTGTTACTACAGGGACAACAAGCCATGTCTATGCCTATCGCTTTCTTGCCCATAATGGCCTTGAGAAAGATGTTAGCTTTATGAACCTTACACCTCTATCTATTCAGGCCTCCCTTCTCACTGGCGATATAGTGGCCGGAAGCATTTGGCAGCCCTATCGGTATAATGTCTTAAACCAACTAAAAGATAAGACCATAGAGTTTAATGACACATCTGTATACAAGGCATATGCAGTTGTCGCGGTCAGGAAAAAGTATGCTCAGAACCATAGCGAAGAAATAAAAAGGTTTCTAAAGGCCCTGATTAAGGCTGAAGATCATATCCGTACTCATTCGGATGAGGCAATTGCCGTCCTGGCCCAGGAATTAAAGCTGGAAAAAGATCTGCTCAAGGCCATCTGGCATGAATATGATATTGCCATCCGATTGGAGCCAGGGTTACTGAAAACTATCAAACAAGAAGGAAAGTGGATCAAGGAAACCCAAAACGGATTTGGAGATAAACTCACTCCATCTTATGATGACGTTATCAATCCAGCCTTTCTCAAATCCATTGCTCCTGAAAGGGTAAATTGAGAAACGATCTATATGGTATAGGGAACAACTTCTGGGAGATAGCTCCAAAATGCGTAAATATGCCTTTATAAGTCCTATTATTCTTATATTTTTATGGTTTGCTCTATCATATTTGCATCTGGTTAGCCCCCTTCTTTTGCCGTCCCCTGTCTCAACGGTTAAGAGGTTATTGGAGGTGCTTTTTAGTGGTGATCTCATACCGGATATCAAAGCTACAGGTTATCGATGGGCTGCGGGGTATGCTCTGGGAATTCTGGCAGGAGTTCCTATTGGGATTACATTAGGACTCTCAAAACGCCTTTATGAAAGCGTAGAATTTCTCTTGGATTTTTTCCGTTCTCTTCCGGTGACAGCCCTTTTTCCTCTTTTCCTCCTTGCTTTTGGCATTGGAGATGGTTCTAAGATAGCCATGGTTTTTGCCTCTGCAATTTTTGTCATAATTTTGAATAGCGCCTACGGCGTTCAGCATGCTACCAAAACTAGAATAAAGATGGCCAAGAGTTTTGGAGCCACTGACTGGCAAATATTCCGCATGATCGTTTTTTTTGAATCCTTACCTGGGACCCTGGTGGGCATGCGGGTGGCACTCTCCCTCTCTCTTATCGTAGTTATTGTGAGTGAGATGTTTATTGGGACAAAGTTCGGGCTTGGCCAGCGAATTTTTGATGCATATTCAAGGAATTACGTAGCTGAACTCTATGCGGTAGTTCTGTTTATAGGTATAATAGGATACCTGCTAAATAAAATTTTTGTCCGTTTTGAGCAAAGGGTGGTCTTTTGGGCAGGAAGATGAATCACATTGAGATTCGTGAAATCGAAAAGTCCTTTGTAGAAAATGGTAAAGTAGTTCCGGTTCTCAGCGGGCTTTCTTTATCCATAGAAAAGGGTGAATTTTTCACCCTATTTGGACCAAATGGATGCGGGAAAACCACTTTGATGAACATGCTAGCCGGGACGGAACACCCGGATAAGGGTGAGATAAAATTATATTCGGAAAGCAAGGACAACTATGTAAGTTACGTCTTTCAGGATTTTCGGGGGAGTTTAATTCCCTGGAAAAATGTTGAGGATAATATTGGTTTCCCCTTGAAAATTAGGGGAGTAAAAAAGCCTGAAAGAACAAGAAAGGTAGAGGAAATTTTTGAGAGATTTGATATAAAACTTGACCCCAAGGCCAAAGTTTATGCCCTTTCAGGCGGCCAAGCTCAGTTGACCTCTCTTCTCAGGGCACTGATTGTAAAACCAGAAGTACTGATTCTTGATGAGCCCTTTTCGGCGCTGGATTATAAAACCCGGCTCCTTATGACCCAGACCATTGAAAAAATATGGCGGGCTGCCGGAATTACCATTATCTTTATTTCACATGACATCGACGAAGCCATTTATCTTGGAGACCATTTAGCAATCCTCAGCGAAAGACCTGCTAGAGTCAAAGGCATGCTTGAAATTCCATTTAAGAGGCCGAGACATTTTAAATTATTTGGAACTCCTGAATTTGCTGCTTATAAAAAAGGGGCGCTTGAAATTTTCCTATCGTGACTGAGGTCTCAGACTATACCGGCCTTCGTATAACTCCTATTCCGGAAAGATTTTTGCAAAATGTCCATTTTTAGCGGGTTTGGTAAATGGATGTACGTTAGCGGATTAAATTATCGGGACATGGGTGTATATTTTTAGATTCCGTGACAGGCGGAAAAAACGGCACTGGTTCAGTTGAATAAGTAATATAAGTACCTTAAATTAAGATAGTTACATACATTGGATACTGAAAAGTTCCTCTGGGACAAGCCCACTTTCTATCAGCCCTAAACTGACTGCG
>MAXL01000182.1 GCA_001751005.1 Desulfobacterales bacterium S5133MH16 | reverse complement strand
TTTGATTATTTTGCAGTATTCTGGGGTGTAGCTGTCATTGGAATCTCTGGGTTCTGTCTCTGGTTTCCCACAATGGTCACCGCTGTTATCCCTGGAACCTGGCTCAACATTGCAACGATTATCCACAGTGATGAGGCGTTGCTTGCCACCGTTTTTATTTTTTCCATCCATTTTTTCAACACTCACATACGCCCGGAAAAATTTCCATTGGATAGGGTGATTTTTACAGGGGCAATCACGCTTGACGAGTTGAAACATGAGCGTCCGCGCGAATATGAAATGCTGGTGAAAGAAGGGCGGTTAGAAGAAGTTATATGTGAAAAGCCGGCGTTGTGGATTGTACTGTTTGCTTATATTTTCGGATTCACTGCACTGATAATCGGTTTGTCCCTTGTCTTCGGTATTATTTATGCGATGACAAAGAGTATATTTTGAGAAAGAAAATGCGGCCTTGTTTATGACCACAGGAAAATTGTAACTACGGTATCAGCAAGATTACGGACGCGGAAATGGTGATTACATATACCGCGGTCATAATTTGCAGGGTTAAGCTGTAAGCCCATGGCTATTAACAATAAACTGCCATTACATACACGGCTGGGCACATATTTCACCGTATTGATAGTGGTTTTAGTATGTTTTTTACTGCTGCGAAATTGTGTAAACGCCGTTTATTATGGTGCAGTGACCAATGACAAGGATTTGAGTCGTTATTATGGATTCGGTTTTGAAGCCGGCTCAAAACAGATTGAGATTACAGGCAGTCAGCCGGAAGAGAGCATCACAAATCCGCTTTTTCTAAAAGAATATCGAAAGGGATTTCGTGAAGGCAGAGATTCGATAAGAAATAAGATGAAAAGGGAAAAAAATGAAAAAAATTAAATTCATAACCGCATTGTTTGTTTCTCTTACCTGCAGCGTTTGTTTACCACCTGGTCTTTTGTTTGCAATTGATGATATCCCGATTATCGGAACAGAGGCGCTGGAACACGAACTTTATGGAGGAGCGCCCATGGTTCTTGCCAATGCCTTGAGCTCCATAGAATTCAAGGATCTAACTATCAAGGGCTCGGTTAGCATTCCATCCAGCAAAGTTGCAGGCAACCCGTTGTTGCCTGAAGATAAGGGCATGCTGCTTGTTTTTTTCTGCAAAGGCCCTGTCTGTGTTAAGAGTTTCAAGGCTGCCAAGGAAGCAATAGCACTTGGATATACCAATGTTAAAGTATACAAAGCTGGACTTCCCGATTGGATTAGAAAAAGATTTCCGGTTACCCGCACTGTTGAATATCCAAAGGTAGATATACCCAAAATGTATCCTCAGGAAGTGTATGAAAAACTCGATGAGGTGGTTATGCTTGATATCCGGGGTGCGGAATCAAAGCGGATAGGTGAAATAAAACACGGTATTGTCATAAACATACCGCTTGACGATCTTGAAGAGAAGTATACAGCTCTATCTAAAAATAAAACGATTGTCATAGTTGATCTTGCCGGCAAGCAGGAAGATATTTGCGGCAGATTCCTTGTGCAAAAAGGCTATACACAACTGGTAGGGATAGAAGGTGGCGCTCGGGCCTGGATCAAGATGATCAGGAGAATGGAGAGGAAGGAACTCCAGAACAATCCGGAAACTCATTAATTGCGTAGAATATAAAAATGGATTGCAAAAAAATGGTCTAATATCCCTTATTGTCCCGGTTTGCTGCAAGCCAAGCATTGACAAAGGATTGCAGGGTCCGGCGCTGGCTGTCAGTCAACTTGGTAAAGGCCACTCCCATGACCACGTGGTCAAGATACTTGTTGTCCATGAGCCACATGATTTGCATTGGGATGTCAGCAAGTGATACGAGTTCGTGCAAACCGATAATTCGACGTAGAATGAGTGTATCTCCTTTCTGTAGCCCCCTGTATTCAGATCTTTTCTGGTTGAATTGTAGACCGCCTTCACTCAGGTTGAGAATGGATGATGAAAATGATATTTCCAGATTTTCAACAGCCGAAATGATGCCGCTTATCCTGTTGGGGCCACCGAAGTATATCCTGGTATGACATCGCTTTATGGCATAAGACTCTGTCATGTTTTATTGTTTTCGGTTGATTGTGGGTGTTATGAAATGGAATCTGTTACACAGTTTTCAGGGGTATTGCGATGTTCCCCGATTCTTCCCGCTAAACAGTATATGTCTCCTTGCAGGATATGTGAAAAAGATATTCGCTGGCAAGGTAAAAATGAAGCCTGATGCATTCAGGTTTTGATCGTTGCAGGTAATATGATGTAAAAATAAAAAAACCGTAAGCTTTTACAGCTTATTGTTTTTTCGACATTACACTCTGATAATAAGAGCAATTTTCACATGCATACAGTCTTCCACCTAACAAACTATCAATCTCTTCAACACCATGTGACTTACACAGGGTACCTTTCACTTCCCAGCATTGTTTGTTGTCTGTTCTCTTACGGGCCGGGCAATCTGTTTGCTTACATTCAAAATATTCATAGCACTTTTTCATTGTATAATACGGCTCCTTACACAGAAATGATTCTGTGATTTTCTAAACTCTATCGAATTATGAAATAATACTTCTGAATAATCCTATCACAGTGACGATATATTTCAAAATATACATGCGGTAAACTATCATATATAAATCTTGCGGCCTCTACCACTAAAAACAAGGTGTGATATGGTCAAGTAAAAGCGGGCACTTTTTTTAAGCTGCTTTTTGCAAAAGCCATAATTTTTCAAATTGCTTTTGGGCTGAGATAACCCGGATATTCTTTTTTTCATTGAACACCTCCTCGTGGATTATAAATCAACTCTTAATAAAGTGTCCACTAAATACCTGCCACCTTCATTTCACGTAAGCCAATAATTTTACGTCGCATTGAGGCCTGTCCTTTTTCTGATTTTGTTTGCCGGGTGAGTGGTAATCGGCTAAGGTTGAATATAACTTATCGCCGATGCGCTGGTGTTTTGTTTTACGATGTTGTCTTCTGTGGACCTACCACATTTGGAGACGATTTTGCCTTACCTTTACTTCTTTATCTGAGATTCTTCCATGCAGACTATCGATCCCCAGAAAGCAGATGCCAGGATGAGCAAAAGCTCGTTAAACTCCATTGCTGATCCTGCCTTTACCGTGGATAAAGAGTGGAATATCACCTTCTTTAACCGGGCAGCGGAAAAAATGATCGGCGTCAAGCGTTGGGATGTGGTGGGTAAAAAATGTTATGATGTTTTTCAGACCAGTATCTGTAAATCATCCTGCGCCCTTAAACAGGCTTTTCAGCTTGGTGAAAAAATTATCAGTCATAATATTGGCTTAAAAAGTAGTCAGAATGCCGAGCTCAGCGTTATTGCCTTTTCCACGGCTTTTGTTGACGATGAAAATGAATTTGACGGGGGAGTAGAGATCTTCCGTGAGTCTCAGGATGCCAAGAAGGATCAATGTCAAAATAGTCTCAGTGACTCCATTCTTGAGTCCATTGCCGAGGGGGCCTTTTCTGTAGACAAAGATTGGCATATAACCTCTTTTAACCGGGCAGCCGAAGAATTGACCGGTGTCCATCGCGGCGATGCAATCGGCAGGAAGTGTTATGAGGTGTTTAAGGCTGATATCTGTAAGTCGTCCTGCGCCCTCAGGCAATCCATTGAAACGGGGCGGGATGTGATCAACCCCAAGGTAACCATTCGCGATATTGAGGGGGACATTATTCCCATCACAGTTTCAGCCTCAGCCCTTCGCAATGAAAAATTTGAAGTCATTGGTGGGGTCGAGATCTTTAGTGACACATCCGACATTGAGAAGTTGCGTCAGGACATTTCCTTGAGTGGCTCCATTCTTGAGTCCATGGTTGAGGGGGCCTTTTCTGTAGACCATGATTGGAATATCACCTCTTTTAACCGGGCAGCCGAAGAAATGACCGGTGTTCATCGCAGCGATGCAATCGGCAGGAGGTGTTATGAGGTGTTTAAGGCCGATATTTGTAAAACATCCTGCGCCCTGAAAAAATCAATGGCAACAGGACAGATTGTGCGGAATCCCAATGTCACCATTGAAGATAACGAGGGTGATAAATTGCCTATCCGGGTGAGCACCTGTGTTTTACGCAATGAGGATGGGGAAATTATCGGTGGTGTTGAGACTTTTTGCGATAACTCCACCGTTGAAGGGTTGCGCCGGGAGCTTTCCCTCAGTGACTATATTCTTGACTCTATTGGTGATGGCGCTTTTACCGTGGATAATGACTGGCATATCACCTCTTTTAATCGGGCTGCTGAGAAGATAACCGGTTTCAGCAAAGATGAAGCCATTGGCA
>MAXL01000181.1 GCA_001751005.1 Desulfobacterales bacterium S5133MH16 | reverse complement strand
TCTTTATCCAGATCGGTATAAATACCGAAAAATCCCAGCGTAGTGCTTTTGGTCAGTTTGTTGTCCGTCTTAATTACAAAATAGTCATTGTCTCCAATGTTGGATGTTGTGTTTTTGTCTTTACCACGGTACCAGCCTGCCATTGTTTTCCAACCGCCGAAAGTACTATGGTAGGTGAGGCCCGCAGCGGTTTCCGTCCATACCCAGTGATTGATCTTGGTGGGCTGGAGGCCGGCCCGGACTTTCCCGCCAATAACCGGCATGACCACTTCAGCATAGGCAAAACGGGTCTCCTGGTTGATTCCGTCGCCGGAAAGGCCGAATTTTTTATCTGCATCGGTGTCGCCCCAGTTAATGGATCCCACTTCCAGACCGTAAACAATCTTGGCCAGTCCGTCATCGGTTGCCCCTTCAAAGCGAAGCCTTGCCTTGGTAAGGCCGAAGATGGCATTGTCATTGTCACTCATGACATCATACATGGTACTTGACATGCCCTTACTATTAAGGCTGCCGTCATAACTGAAAAAATCCGTTTTACCACTTTTTTGGGAAGGAGCCATAGCGCCATAGTTGTCGGTGCTGCCAACCGTCTGCCACATTTTGCCATGGAAATCAAAGCTGAATGCGTATGCCGTTCCCGCAATCGCCAAAGATAAAATTGCCGCCAACATAAGATAAAAACAACCTTTTTTCATCTGATCCTCCATACTTCATTAATTTTTCAAAAAATTAATTTAATGCGTTTCTAATAAGCAAGTTGTCAAAAAGTTTTTTGTTTTCACTCCTTTCTTGATTAAATTTTTTCAACTTTAGTTTTGAAATTAAAATGGATTATTATTTTACTCAACTCGTCGGTTTGAGGCAGAGCTTTGCTACACATTATTCTTATCAATCTTGATCAAATACCTTGCTGGGATATCGGATCAGTTCCTGTATCTTGGCATCCCGTATTTTTTTATCATGGGTGGACTTCTTTCCAAATGCCGCCCCCATTTTTTGCAGTAGTTCTTCAAGTTTGATGGGTTTCAAACAATAATCAAAAGCTCCTAACTTCATCCCTTCAATACTGGTCTCCACGGAAGCGTGTCCCGTAAGAAAAATAACTTCGACCAGGGGTTGAATCTTCTTGATCTCCCGTAACGTTTCTATCCCATCCATACCGCCCGGCATTTTTACGTCGAGTATAATTACATCAAATAATTGTTCTTTTAAAAGAGCGAGGGCTTCTTCTCCGCTGGTAACACCGGTTGCATCCAATTTCCTTTTTTTCAGTCGATTTACAATTGTTTCTAAGAAATCAACTTCGTCATCAACGATCAGTATTCGGAACATATTCATTTTTAATTTCCTTATCTATTTTTTTGCAGGAATTACAATAGGAAGCATAACCTTGAAAACAGTCCCTTCTGACAGCTTGCTCTCCGCTGTTATGGTGCCGCCTAATTTCTCAATAATATTATAGCTCGCCGACAGACCCAGACCCGTCCCTTTGCCGGCCTCTTTGGTAGTGAAAAAGGGATCAAAGACCTTTTGCAGGTCTTCTTTGGAAATACCCGGACCGTTATCTTTTATACTGATTACGATCCGGGAATCATCTTTCCGCGTTGTTACATCAATCAATCCATCCTTTTCGATAGCATCGATAGCATTATTTATCAGATTCAAAAACACCTGTTGAAGCTGGGATTGATCGCTTGCGATAATCGGCAAATCCGGATGCATCTCCTTGTTTATTTTGATGTTGTTTGTCTGGGCGTGACTTTGCAAAAGCTCTATGGTCTGATTTAAAACATGGTTAACATCAACATCATCCAAACGATGCTCCATCCTTCTGGCAAATCCGAGCATGGTATGGGTTATTTTGCGAGCCCTTTCCACGTGTTCTTCAATTTTATCTACAGAGGTTGCATACTCTTTAAAATATTTACTCTTTTGAAATTCTTCTTCAAACAACAAATCCCGCATCCATCCCGCCTTTTCGCCGATTATCGCAAGGGGATTATTAATTTCATGGGCAATTCCGGTAGCCATCTTTCCCAGGGCCGCCATTTTATCAGACTGAATCAGTTGGTCGTTAAGCTCGCTGATCCCTTTGTCAGCATCTTCCAGGCGCTTGAAGATGATGCGCATGGTAAAAAAGGTGGTTATTATTATTGCCAGACAACCAAAGACAATGATTATGATTTCCGTATTTCTGGTTGTCCATAATCCGCCTTCCTCATCTCCGACATCCTGGGTAATCACCAAGAGCCATTCATTATTTTTCAACCAGGTGCCGGCAATATGTTTTGTTTTGCCGTTATCCTTAAGTTTTTCGCCAACCGTAGTTCCTTGACCAAAAAGTGTCAGGTTCAGATTTGATTTTCCCAGTATCTTGCCGGAAAAACGAGAGGGTGTCTGATAAATTCCGTTTTTATTGATGATATAAGCATCACCCGATTTTCCTGTCTGGGCGGTCCTGACAAATGCGTTAAATATGTCCGAATCCACGGTTGACCTTAAAATCCAGCTTTGACCGTTGCTGTATCCGCGCACAGCGATAACAAAATGTGGCAATTGCCGGTATCCCATATAAATATCACTGATATATTTGCCCTTGCTGATAACCTCATTAAACCAGGGCTGTTGAAAATAATTTAATCCTTTTAAATTATATGGCCCGGCATATGCCAGATGTCGACCGGTGCTGTCGATAACACCTAAATCAATCAGGCCGTCTGTACGCCGGCTTATTACCGTAAACATGCGGGCAAGATTCTCCTGTTGTTTTAATTCATCAAAAGAATGGGTATCCACAATAGTGGCAAGGATGGCAGTTCGTTCTCTTAAAAAGACTTCCATGGCATAGGACTGGGATCTTGCCCGGTATTTTATCTGCTCTTCAATTTTTTCTTCATATGTTTTGGCAAACCGATAATAGATTGTCTCTCCAAGAAAGATTAAAGGAAAAATGGCAACACACAGGATGATGAGCATGATCTTTCTTTGAAGATTTTTGTATATGGATTTTCTTTGATAAGATACCATTAAAATTCCTTTTAAAAGATGAACGTCCAACATATTAAAAGATGAACGTCCAACATCGAACGTCCAACGTTGAACATCGAATAATGATGTCGCTCCGCTCCTCAAATTATTTTAAAATCGAATAAAAAACCAATACGAACATCGTTTTTTTATTCATCATTCGATGTTGGACGTTCGATGTTCGATGTTCATCTTTTCAGTCTACCAGGATAAAAATTTCCAGTACCCGAATACCGCCCAGCCCCAGAGGACGAGCCAGGCCAGAATAGTTACCGGAAGTCCGTATTTAACAAAATCCATTACATCCAGCAACCTTTCACCGGTTTCAAAATCCCGGCTCATGCCGAAGGCAATGGCATTGTTAGGCGTGCCGACCACCAGAAAATTCGCAAATGAGGAAGAAAAAGCGGTGGCCAGTCCCACTTTCCAAATATTAACATTGGCAAGTGCAGCCATGGGGAGAACGATCGGTCCCAGAGCGGCAACCGTAGCACCGTCACTCATAAAATTAGTCATGGTTCCGGTCAGCAGGCTGACCCCTATAATCAGACCGTCACCTTTGGTCATAAAATCCGGCAAGAGATTGACAAAGGTATTGGCCAGCCAGAGGGCGCCGCCGGTAAACTTCAGACCGACTCCCATAGCACAGGCGGCAGCATACAGGCCGACCACATCAAAGGCCACGCCCGACTGGATGTCATCCCAGGAAACAATGCGGAATACAAACATTGCCAATACCGCGTAAAGAGTGGGGCCGCCAAGACCGGCAATTTTACTCAGCGTGACCCATCCAATGATTAAAAGGACTAAAAT
>MAXL01000180.1 GCA_001751005.1 Desulfobacterales bacterium S5133MH16 | reverse complement strand
TGAGAAGTTCACCTTGATCGGTTTCTCTTCCCTTTGCATCAACAATTTTTATGAGAGATAATAATTTGACTTTAAGATTTCCCGTACCGTCAATATAGCTATCTTTTACCGAAAATGACGGAACTTTACCTGACCAGACAAATCCTGGTTTTTCCACTGTGAAATATTCTTCTCCTTTGATAGATACCCAATTTTTACTTGCTCTAAATTCTCCACCATGCTGCAATCTGGCGTAACTCACATAAGACTGATTTTCCTTCAGTGAATACTTGAAATACCTCTGGACTGGTAAGGGCAGGTCTTTGATCTGATTTGAAGCGTAAACTTTGCCGGAAATGTTTTTAGAATATGCAAAAAGTTTTTCAATGTCTTTGTCTAATTCCGATTTCATCATTTTATTTCCTTTGCACTTCCTATAAAGCCATAATCATTCCTGATTCATGCCATCCGGCAAGGAGTATCAATGCGATTGCAAGCCCAATTCCGATCCATCGTTCTAACGATAATCGTGGAACCGGACTGATGCGGTGGAGGTCTTTCAGGCTGTGCACGTCTTCTGTTCTAAAAAGCCGAGGAGATTAGACGGATAAGATAATTTGAAGTAACAGTTCAAAGACGCCCGGAATACATATACGTCATCGTGAGTAATGGACATAGGAAGGATAAAACAGAGGAAGATTAAGACGATTTCAGATATTTTAACTACAACATCATCAACAGATCCAACCAATCTTCTTAGATTGAGGGGCAGTGGCTATATGAAAACACAAAAAAAGTTTTAAAACAAATAATCACATTCTTAATTATTTTAAGTATTCTTACTACAATAGTATATTTTTGGATGTTTAATATCTCTAAAGTTAATACTGCAATGATCATCATAATGATGTGGACACCGGTGATTTCAGCGATTTTAACATCTTTGATATATAAAGATAAAATCCGTAACTTTGGATGGGAATTAGGCAAATTCCGATTTTTAGTATATGCTTTTGTTTTGCCAATTGTGGTATCCCTTATTGCATATGGTTCATTATGGATCAGTGGTTTAACAGAGATTTCCGTGGATGTAGTGGTAAATTATAACTGGGCTAGTATGCTTGGGTTTGACCTCCCAGTTCCATTTATAATTGGTTTACTTTCAAAAATGCTCTTAGCGTTTCCCTTGATATTTTTTGCTGTTTTAGGTGAAGAAATTGGTTGGAGTGGTTTTTTAACACCAAAACTTTCTAAAATATCTTCTGTTGCTGTTACATCCTTAATTGTAGGGGGGTGTTGGGCTATTTGGCATTTCCCAGCAATTATTGGAGGTATTTATGGTTATGGAACGCCTTTATGGATTGCATTACCCGGATTTACTCTTGTAATGATTGGAGTGTCATTTTTAAGGACTATTTTAAGATTAAAATCTGGAAGTTTGTGGCCCGGTGTGATTATTCATGCAAGCCATAATCTGTATGCGGTGGAAATATTTCATAACCTTACTGTCAAAGAAGGATACGCAAGCTATCTCGTATCTGAGACTGGAATTTTTTTAGGTATTGTTTATATCATAGTTGCTATGATATTTTGGAAGAAAATGAAATAAAGAGTTTTTGTTTGTGTAGGGGGAAGTATGTCTTTCCTTTTTACCATGTTTTCTTTTATTGTCACTTTTTAGACCCCCTGCAGGCCAGGGCAAGCAGGGAGACCCCCGCAAATATAAGAATCAGTCTGCTGTACAGGAACTCTTCGGGCAACGTGTAGGGTATTGGGCCCTCAAAGACTCCCAGAGACCGGCGCAGAGACAACGAAAGGAAATTATTCCCGAAGAGATCGAACCACACAGGAAATCCCATATCTAAAAATCCCATGAATAACACAGGAATAAGCAGGTAAAGCAGTCTGGAATTGATTCTCCCGGCCACCAGGGCAAGTCCCAGCACAAATATCTGGGAAGGAAGTAAAAATAACAGTATCGGGAGCAGGAATTCAGCATAAGCATAGAAATTAAAGTAATAAGCGTAATACGCAAAACTTAATAAAATCGGCACGGATGCGGTAAATACCAAAACAGCCGTGATTGCCGAGGCTTTCAGCAGATAGTATTTCGATTCGGAAAGGGGCGTAGAAAAGATAATCTTTCTAACCGCAATTTCCTTTTCCGAAAAGACGGATATGCAGAGCAGGACAAGGATGATTGATAAGAGAGGTCCTATAGAGGTGAGGAATTCCGAATACGTCCATTGTGAAAAAGGAGCAGTCCCGTCTTTTCCCACGGATACAAAGCTCATCAGGATATGAGAGGCAAATAAGGACTCTATGAGGAGCATATAAAAATATTTTTTATTGTATGCCAGCCTCATGACCTCGTATTTCAAAGCCTTCAAAAGGTCCGGGGAATTATTTGTTGAAGGCTTACTCATCGAGAAACGCCTCCTTTTCTGTTATTCCTCTGGTCTCCTTTTCTGCCCCCGCTCTCGTGGCTCCTGCAAGGTCGTCTTCACTCAGCTCCATTGAGGACAGGAATTCTTCATAAGAGAGGGATTTGAACTTGTACTCCGCATAGATTTCTGATAGCCTTGCAAAAAATAGATCTTCGCCAAGCAGCTCTTCGGCCCTCATTAACTGCAGAGGCATCTGGCCATAAAGCTCTGTCTTCAGCGTTTGCATCTCATATATTTGCCTTTGCTTTTCAGGCAGGTTTTCCAGCATTCCCGGATTCGTATAGTAATAACTCTTTTCCAGGGAATTTACCCTCTTTCTCCACATTTCCGGAATAATTGCCGATGTGCCGGGACCAAACTCTTCTGTTATGTATTTGTAAGGCATGTAACATGCAAACCCTTCCGAAGACCAAGGGGAATCTTCCTCCACCCGGACTCCCGTCCCCCACCACTGGTGAGCGATTTCATGAGCCAACAGGTCTATATCCTGGATAAAGGACTCGCCTTTAGGGGACGAGGGATCAGGAGAAAAGCTGTCTGAACGTTCTCTAACTTCCCGGTCCATTTCCCTGTTAAACACATGTTCGGAAACCGTTACGATATTTAGGGTGGAATGCCCGCCGGGCTTGTAGATCGAGGTTTTTACGATTTTTAAAGGATATTCCTGATACGGATAGCTGCCTATGTTTTTTTCATAATAGACGACTATATTACATATATGTTTTTCAATTTTCAGGTCCTCTATGTATGCCCTATGTTTCGGGCTGTAATAGAACTCGACCTCTGCGCTGCCGGCCCGCATCTTTTTTACCTCGTAGTCCCCTGCAAAGACCCCGGGGGAAAAACCATTAGAGAGGACACTGTATTTTAGGGTCCTCCGACCTTGCTCTTCCAGAACCACTGTTTGTTTTCCGGGAACAATCACTACCAGGTCATCCGGAGCCGTAACAAAACCCGCAATCTCTATCAGCCCTTTCGAAGCGGTCAGGGGTTCGAAAATCCAGTGTGAGTTTTCCAGCAGGTATATGCTCTCCTCTGAAATGTAACCCGGAAAACTGACGGGAGAAGGATATATGATTTTGCCCGCGTAGCTCATGTCTACCGTGACGTTTCTGGCTTTTGCAGGGACTTCCACACGGATCCTGTCCGTGCCTTTTATTTTCGCAAAGGAAGCCGGGAGGGTGGCCATCCCAGCTATCTCCTCCTCGGCTCCATTTACGGCAACCGCATTTATATGCAGCCCCGGGTTTGTGATAAAATCAATGTATTCCGTGCCCGGTTCTTTTTCGAATTCATAGAGGACTCTTGCCGAAAGCCTCTCGTCTTCAGGGAAAAACCGGACATCCGAGAAAACCCGGATCAGCTTTACCTTTTCATCTACCGTAAGTTCAGTTTCGAATACGCTGTCGTTTGGGTTAATATAAGGTTCGTTGAGATAGGTTAGCAGGGAAGCGCTCAGAAGCAGCAGGATCAGGGCCGGAACCTGAATTTGTTTTGCATTGAGTTTCAGAGATTTCCTCAGACCCAATTCATATCTTCTTCTGCACAGCAGCCCGACCGCGAAAATTCCGATGGAAACAAAACTCCAGAACAGCCGGTTGTAGAGAACCAGCTTAAAAACCGGCTGGATTCCTCCGAAATCCGAATATATCAAAGCTGGGGCCTGAACCCAGTTGAAAAGGTAATTTTGGCTGCCTGTACTCATGAAAAAAAGAATACAGTACATGAGAAAAGTAAGGTCCAGACTTTCCGTGGCAAGGTAGAGCCCGCTGCAAAGCAGGACGGTGAAAAATATCCCTGCAAGCGTAATCACCAGTAAAGCAGAAAGAGATACTCCGGGGTCAAAGGGAATTTTCAATACAAAAACCTGGACTACATATAAGGCAAGCGCCCCCAGCATTACTGCAATAATCCCATAGAAAAGGATTGCTACTGTACGGAATGCCAGCAGCCGGGAATGATTGCGGGCCGTATCCAAAAGGACCGTGCTCTTCTGCCGGCGGTCCCTGCTGAGCAGCATAAGTGTGAGCACTGCAAAGAGAAGGGAGCCGGCCATGCCTGCGTATTGTGCGGGCCCGAGGACCACGGTCAATGGGGTTTTTGCAAGCCCCATGAGGCTGTACTCATTCGCATAATCGATAGCATTCAGCCCCAGCACTGCAGCCAGGGCGGTCAGGAATACGGTGGTCAGGGTCAGCTTTGACCTGGAAAGCAGCCTGATTTCATTGAAAAGAAGGTAAAATCCCGGGAAAAAAGAGCTTTTATCCACCATTTTACCCCACCCCTACCCGCTCTGTGTGATCAGGTAGATGTAAGCGTCTTCAAGCGAAGGGGTCACGGGCTTTACCCCTGGAGGCAGGCGGTCTCCGACGACCCTGTAACGGGCTCCGCTTTCCGTTATAAGCCTTGAAGTCACTATGCAGTCCTTTTCGAGCTCAAGGCTATCTTTACAGCCTGCTTCAAGCACGCCCACATACCCTGTGGCCTTTTTAATCAGCTCCACCGGGCTTCCGTCAAAGAGGATTTTCCCCCTGTTCAGGACAATCAGTCGGTTGCAGACCGATTCCACGTCTTCAATGATGTGAGTTGAGAGGAGCACAAGCCTATTGCTAGCGTTTTCGGCAAGGAGGTTTCGGAACCGGATCCTCTCGGCGGGGTCAAGGCCCACCGTGGGCTCGTCAACAATCAGGAGTTCGGGGTCATTCAAAAGCGCCTGTGCAATTCCAACCCTCTGCTTCTGCCCCCCTGAGATGGTCTTTATTCGGGCGTTTTGCTGCTCGATGAGCCCGGTTTTTTCGATACAGTACTCGATCCGCTCTT
>MAXL01000179.1 GCA_001751005.1 Desulfobacterales bacterium S5133MH16 | reverse complement strand
TAAATTTTGGGGTCAAATCTACGTTTGACCCTTTATTTATTTTCTATCATATCGCACATATTGTATAGAAGTCTGACGATCACAATGAGGAATCGATAAGCAAGCGAAGCGCCACTTTAATATAATTCCAGCTAACTCCAGGGACAGTATGCCCGTTTCCCGAAGGAAAAAGGCTGAAGGTTATTGTCTCCGGCATTTCAACCTCTGCAATGTTGCTGTCTTCGCTTCAGGCCTGCGAAGCAAAAAAATCCATTCCACCAATATCATTTCCATATCCGCAAAGAATTGAATTTAACTTTTTGCGACTTGAAGAATTTCTCAACGGGTTTCTTTTTAGAAAAAGGTACCATGATACAACCACTGGCAAGTTTTCTTCCATTTAGTTCGGTGAGAACTCCAGGGTAATTGTAATTCTCACGCACTCTGGGGTAAAAAGCCCTGTTAAACCTGGCCTTTGCTTTTTGATCAAGATTGCCAAGGTCAAAAGTATAAACAAGAAATGGCTTGAGATGGAGAAGTGCAGAGATATCAACGTCAAGTGGCTCGCGCAGAAAAAGTATCTTTCCTTCAAGAAAGAGGTTTTGCAATAGGCCGGTATCCGTTTCTGCCAACTCCTTTTCGGTCCTGATAACCGGCTGGATACTCCGTCCAAGTTCAAGAGAAATAATTGCGTCTTGTAACTCCTCGATAGTTTCTTTTTTAGTGGTAATTAGCATCAGATCAATATCAGACCTTGGCCCATAGTCTCCCCTTGCAAAACTACCGTAAAGGATTATTGCTTTTAAATCCTCGACAATTGAAAGTTGCTTGACAATCTTTTTGTATATGCGTTTATTCTTCAAGCTGCTCACCAAATCTTTTTTCAAAAAATTTCAAAATCTTATCCAGGTTTTCTATCGCTCTCTTTGCCCTTCCGCCATTGACGCCATCGTAACCGAGATCACCGTATGCAAACCACACTTTTTTCATAGCTGAGTTTATCTCTTTGGGGTATCTGTCTCCCGAGAACTGATGTCTTTCCAGATGAGTTCCAAAATGTGTGTTTTCCCTGGCTGCATCAGCCTCAACAAGCTGCTCAACAACCTTAGTAGCAAGATCACCAACTACAGTATGTTGCCCCTTTTTAAAGGCATTTCTTACAGCTTTCAGCTTTTCTCGTGCCATGCGAATGTGTTTTTCATATTCACCCATTTTAATTATTTCCCTTGAATTATGATAACGAAAAAGCTTCAAAAATACAAGCTTTTCGTTATGATATGAAAAGCATAGGTTTCGCCTTCACCCTCTTCCGTGCTATTTCATCTAATTATAAAGAGATAAATGAACGATCAATGGGGTATCGTCACATTTGTTTAAACTATATCTGCAAATCATTTGTATAATCGAAGCTAATTATATCTCCTACTTTTGTTTCATTATACCCTCTCTCTTTATGTGAAAATTTTCGCATCTGGGTAGCATTGAAACTTTGAAAAAATTTCTTTACTGAAAATAAAACTTCTAATTCACTATCAGAAAACACTGATAAATCGGGCCCAACCTCGGAATAAAATTTTTCTCCAAGATAATCTCCATAGTCAATTTCTTCAACACGTATTGCTTTTTCGTCATGAATAAGGGTCGCAAAATAATGCTCATAATTATCTGGAACAGGCCCATGATGAGCATGAGCATACTTAGCTCCGGATATTGATATAGCATAATCCTTAAAGCACTTAAAATCTGCATAAAAGATAAGCTTACATAGTTTAGATTTTAAAACGCCATCTTTAGCGAAAAATTTAATTATTTGGAATAGCTTATTAAGATCAAGTTTTTTATATCCACTCTCAATAGAAGGTTCATATTTACCAAAACGTTCTGTAAGAATGTTTGGAAATGAACATACTTCTTCTACTGCAGCCGATAACTCATTCAGAAGTCGTTTCCTTTTCTTCTCCGGTAAAAAGCTTTCATTTTTAACTATTAGCCGATTTAAATTTTCTGGATTTTTGACGAGTTGTAAAACTCTATCATGTGCATCATCTTGAAGAGCACCGTTTTCATAGCGACTGAGCGTAGCTCCTCCCCACCCAATTAGCTTGCTTAGCTCTTTTTGAGTAAGCCCATAAAGCTTACGCATTTCACGAATCTCTTCTGGTTGAATCATCCCATGTTTGCGTCGATATTCTCGATAAGCCTTCTCTAATGGATCGTCTTTTGAACCAGGGTCTTCAAATTCCTCTCCACATTCTGTACATTTATAGTATTCAACTTTAACTTTTATTAACTCTCCTCTAACATTTAGTTCCTCAGTGGTGATTATATGCTCTAATTCCGAAATTTTTTCACAATTTGGGCACACTCCTTTCATTATCATCGCCCCCTTCCCCTTTTATTTATTTTTTCTTTTTTTAGAGGATTAATAATTGGAAATTCAGCTATATGGAAAGAAATGCATTTCGCGATTCTTGCCGAACCGGCCTCAGCGATTTTCAGTTTAATATAAACATCATAACCACTAATTTTTTTACCGAACTCCCAAATTACGCCTGGCCTATCTTTGTCTGGTTTCGGGCCAGCACAATAATCAGATACTGAAAGGTTCAAAATTTCGTGCTTACAATTCTTTTTCGTTAAACCTAGCTGTAATAAGGAATTTAAATTTTCTTTACGATCAACAATGTCTAACCCCCTTTCTTGAGTAACTATTTTTTTAAAATCCTTTAAAAAAATTGATGCCTGTGTTTCAATTGGTATTTCCAAAGAAGCGCCTCCAACAAAATCAGATCTGCTTAGTAGCTATCCAAATTATATATCATATGATATTCATGTCAACGAAATTATATCATATGATATGTTTTTCGGCCCTTTTTATAATTACTTTAGATTTTTATTGGTCAGATAATGTGACAGTTTTGTGACATAAAGGATTTTTTCATAACTCATTCTCATAAACGTCCTTGATTTTACTCCGTCTGGGCATTTAAATAATCAAACAAATCAACCCTATTGGGTATAACAACCAAAGTTTTTCCTTGACAATATACCCGATAGGTATTATTTCTCATTAAATCCATTGAAATTATACCCATTCGGGTATAGTGATCTCTCATAACCCCTGTTGATGGCTCAATGAAATAGAATTTCGCATAAATCTAAAGTAAATGACCCCGAAAGGGTATAACTGTGAAGCTAAAAGACTTTGTAAAAAAGCAGCGTAAAATCCACGGACTGACCCAAATGAAGCTTGCCCAAAAGGCCGGGGTTGGATTGCGGTTTATCAGAGAGTTGGAACAGGGCAAGGCAACTCTGAGGATAGACAAAGTGAACCAGGTTCTTCAACTATTTGGCAAAACCCTCGGCCCGGTTGATTGGCGGCCAGGCATTGATGATACAAAATAAATGGCAAATAAACAGAAAAAAGCGTTCGTCTATTTATGGGACAGGAAAGCCGGCGTTCTTGAACAAACAGAAAGGGGATATTGCTTTTCTTATGACCCGGAATACCTTGCCTCACAAAAGGCTCAACCTATAAGCCTTACGCTACCCCTGACTGATGAGCCTTACGAAAGCGATCGGCTGTTTCCTTTTTTTCTGGGCCTGATCCCTGAAGGCTGGCTTCTGGACCTTACCAGCAGAACGTTAAAGATAGATCCGGAGCGTTCTTTTGATATCCTTCTTGCCACATGTAGTGATTGTATCGGTGCCGTCAAGGTTGTTCCGATCGATGAGGAAAATGATTAATGATCAATAAATGCCTTTCGTGTCAAAAATCTGAATCCGGAGAGGATCTTTTAAACGGATACCACCCAAAATGCTCGAAAGCGCTTTTTGGAACCCGTCAACCCCCAAGTGTGCCCTTTAAAAGCACTGAGGTGACTGCTGAAGCTCAAAAAATGGTCGGCAGAATGTCGATTTCGGGCGTACAACCCAAACTTTCTGTTATCCATGATCGCAAACGCCATGCGTTGGTTGCGATTGATACGGGGGGACTCTATATCCTCAAACCGCCGACGGATCGTTTTGAATCGCTTCCTGAAAACGAGAATCTGTGTATGAACATTGCATCTGCTTATGAGATTGCAGTTCCGAATCATGGGTTACTACCGCTGAAAGACAACCGGTTGGCATATGTTGTGAAGCGCTTCGATCGGCTTGAAGACGGTTCAAAACTCCAGCAAGAAGACTTTCAACAGCTTCTTCAAACCGATGATAAATACTCCGGTTCCTATGAAAGCATCGCAAATTTTATAAAGAAACATTCAGATGTCCCGGGACTCGATCTGGTAAGCCTGTTCGAAAGGGCCTTGCTCTTTTTCGTGCTGGGTAATGGTGACGCGCATCTGAAAAACTTTTCTTTGGTTAGAAAACAAGACGTCGGTTATCAACTTTCGCCGGTCTATGATATCGTCAATTCCAGGCTTGTACTTCCTGAAGAGAAAGAGGAAATGTGCCTCAGCCTTCAAGGAAAGAAAAATAAAATATCAAAAAAAGATTTTCAGCGGCTGTCCGAACATTTTGGACTGCTCGGCAAACAGGCCGGTAACGCTTTGGAACGTTTGAACGCCCTCAGATTTTCCATTGAAACGATGATTGAGGAGAGTTTTTTAAATGACCGATTGAAAAATCGATTTCTCGAAATTTTTCGGAAAGGAATGAAACGAATTTTTAGATAAATGTCGAGTTCGAATTTTAACAAAGCCCCATCTGGGACGAATTTTTAACAGTTACAGCATGGCGCAAATTTGCCGAATCATGGAGAGATCGTCAATTAGTGCAACGTACCGTTGCACTAATTCCATGGCGCAGCAACCTCGATATGGTGAACGAGAATCTGGAGGCTAACGAAGCGGTAAATGTCTACGCCAAACTTCCCGGATGGTTCAAGGTTCCAACGCCACTTGGAACCTACAATCCCGATTGGGCCGTGTTGGTTGAAATCGATGGCCAGGAAAAGCTCTACTTCGTTGTAGAAACCAAAGACAGCAACTGGTGGGATGACCTTCGGCACAAGGAAGGGGCTAAGATCAAATGTGGTGAAAAACACTTTTCGGAATTGGCGGTGGGACAGAACCCTGCTCAATACATCAACGATGCAACCGTCTACCGCGCCACGACTTTTTTAGAACGAAAGCCGCCCAATGTCCATGTGATTGAGGACACTAATCCCATTTGCGTTGACGAAGGCAGAGGCCTTCCCGGGGATACGGGTTATTGCCAAACTATTTGAGACGTAGCAGTGCCCCGCATTCATCCTGAGTTGCAACATCAAGTTGTGCATTGCAATGGGTTATTGCCCGGCCCACTTCACTTAGGGCTTTTTGGGGAGTATTGTTTGTTTCACTCAGGTGAGCCAGCATCACATATTTTAGTCGGTCATGTTGCAATTCTTTTAAAAGGTTCTTCGATGCCTCGTTGGACAGATGCCCGGTTCTGCTTTTGATGCGTTGTTTTATCGGCCATGGATAAGGGCCGTTTATAAGCATGTCCTCATCATGATTGGCTTCCAGAATCAATAAAGAACACCCTTTAAGATGCTCTTTAACCATGGATGTTGCAATGCCGAGATCTGTCGCGATTCCGATTTTTGTTCCGTTCTGATTGACGGTAAAGCCGGACGGATCTTCTGCATCATGGGAAATGGAAAAAGGATGTATGGAAAGGTCCTTTATCATAAAGGGTGAGCCGCATTCAAAGTTCTTGATCACCCGGACATTTCCAAGCTGTGAAACGGCGGCTTTTTCTGTTTTAGAGCTCATATAAACCGGCAGGTTAAAACGGCGCGAAAGAACCCCCACCCCCTGGATATGGTCGGTATGCTCATGAGATACTAGAATGGCGTCAAGATCTTCAGGATAAAGCCCTTTTGAGTTAAGACGACGTTCAATCTCGATTCCCGAAAGGCCGGCATCGATAAGTATTGAAGTCGAACCGCCGGAAACGTAAACGGCATTCCCCCTGCTTCCGCTTGCCAATATGCAAATTTCGAGATTATAATCGAGTTCAGATTGCAACAGCTCTGAAAACCAAGATTTTTTCATCTTAACGCCCCGTATGCCCGAATCCGCCGCTATTGCGATCGGTTTCGTCGAGTTGTTCTACAACCTTTAGTCTGGCTTGATAAACCTTTTTGACGACCATTTGGGCAATCCTGTCTCCCCGATGAACCGTATAATTCTTTTCTCCGAGGTTTATAACCGCAATCTTTATTTCTCCGCGATAGTCCGCATCTATGGTGCCGGGGGAATTAATAATCCCAATACCGTGAGTTACAGCCAATCCGCTTCTTGGACGAATCTGGATTTCAAATCCTTTGGGGATAGCAACCGCAAAACCGGTGGGTATCAAAGCAATAGCGCCTTTTATCAGTACCATATCTGTTTCTATGGCAGCACATATGTCCATCCCGGAGGCACTGGGTGTCATGTAGCGGGGCAGGGGAATATCCGAATCCGATTCCGGTCTTAAACGAAGAAATTTAATTGTGGGGATCTGATCCATGCATCGTGTATCTTGATAGTATAGAAATTTTCTTTTTTGGACACAGATGAACACAGATTGTCAAGATTTATAATTAATAAACAATAATATTATCTGTGTATACCTGCCCGCTTGTGCCTTGCATGGCAGGCGGGTCTGTGAAAATCTGTGTCCTATTTAACTTGATATCAAATTGTTAATATTTCATCGTATACTTTTTCATCGGTAACCGGTCCTAATAGGGTCAGCGCAAATTGTCTTTTTTGAAAAATGCTTTCCGCCAGATGGAGGATGTCGTCTTGGGTAACCGATTCGATATTATTTGCAATCTCTTCCAAAGGGATAAAACGTCCAAAATGAGTTTCATTCTGTGCCAGTCGCACCATTTGGTTGTCGTTGCTTTCTGATGCAAGCATGAGACTCCCTTTTGTGTGCTCCTTGGCATCCTGCAGTTCGTTTGGATCAACACGTGTTTGTTTAAGCCTGGAGATCTCTTTCAGAATCAGTTCGGTTGCTTTGCGGGCGTTTTTAGGATTAAGGCCTGCATAGGCCCCAAATATGCCGGTATCCACATACGATGAGATAAAAGAATAGACAGAGTAAGCCAGGCCTCTTTTTTCGCGTATCTCCTGAAACAGCCTTGAACTCATGTTTCCCCCGAGGATAGTGTTCATCAGGGAATACGCATACCGTCTCGGGTCGGTTATTGACATACCCGTTGTCCCCAGACAGATATGAACCTGTTCCAACTGTCTCTGATGCAGATTAACCCTGCTGTTCCCTTGGGGAGTGATACGTTCGGGGAAGCTGTTGCCCGGACGAATTGATTCAAAGACCGGCCCGATAAGATCGACCAAGCGGTTGTGGTGCAGATTGCCCGCAGCCGAAATGACAATACGTTCGGGTTGATAAAACTTGTGGAAAAATCCTTTAAGGGCATCGGCATTTAAACCCGCAATGTTTTCACGAGTGCCGAGAACCGATCGTCCCAGAGAATTATCCCCCCAAAAATTACTTCCTGAAAGCACATGGATGTATTCATCCGGGCTGTCTTCCACCATGGCGATTTCCTGAAGAATAACCGCCCGCTCATTTTCAACCTCTTTTTCGTCAAACACAGAGTTTAAAAATATATCAGAAAGAATATCGACCATGGTCTCTAAATGGGTGTCAATGACTTTTGCGTGGTAACACGTATTTTCAGCACTTGTAAAAGCGTTTGTCTGGCCCCCGATGGCATCAAATTCCTTGGCAATCTGAAAAGCGGTCCGTTTTTCTGTACCCTTAAAAATCATATGTTCAATAAAATGGGAAAGGCCGCTTTCAGATGACGATTCATCCCGGGCGCCGGCATTTACCCATACCCCCATCGATACGGAATGAACATGGGGCATTTTTTTACTGACAATCCTGATGCTGTTATTGAGGACGGTTTTATTTACGGCGTGCTCCATTTTTTTTAGCCTATTTTTCTTCTTCCAGGACAGCTTTGTGGCTCAGACGGATTTTTCCGTCTCGGTTGATTTCAAGAACCTTGACTTTGATACGATCCCCTTCCTTTACAATATCAGATACTTTGTTTACTCGGCGATTGGCGAGTTGTGAGATGTGTACAAGACCGTCTGTTCCGGGCATTATCTGGACGAAAGCACCAAAATCCATGATTTTTACAACAGTCCCTTCATAAATTTCTCCCACTTCGGGTTCCATTACAATTTCATCGATCATCTTCACGGCGGCATCCGCTTCTTCTTTGGAAAAAGCGGCAATTTTGACCACGCCCTGATCATCTATTTCAAGTTTTGTATCGGTTTCATTTTGAATTGCCCTGATGATTTTTCCTCCGGGACCGATGACTTCACGGATTTTGTCGGGATTAATATTCAGGGTAATGATTATCGGTGCATAAGGGGAAATTTGGTCGCGAGATTCCTTAAGAGCTTCTAACATCCTGTCAAGGATATGAAGCCGGCCCACACGTGCCTGCTCAAGAGCTTTTCCCATAATATCACTGGAGAGTTCATGAATTTTTATATCCATCTGGAGTGCGGTTATGCCGTCTTTTGTGCCGGCAACCTTAAAATCCATATCACCGGTGTGGTCTTCATCCCCAAGAATATCCGACAGGATAACCACATCATCTCCTTCCTTTACAAGCCCCATGGCAATACCGGAAACCGGAGCTTTGATTGGAACGCCACCGTCCATTAGGGCCAGGGTACCCGAACATACGGTTCCCATGGATGAAGATCCGTTGGACTCCAAGACTTCTGAAACAAGGCGGATGGTATAGTCAAATTCTTCCTTGGCCGGCAGGGTTTTTTCTATGGCCCTGGTCGACAGTCCGCCGTGGCCGATATCCCTGCGGCTCGGTCCTCCGATGCGTCTTACTTCTCCTACCGAATACGGTGGAAAATTGTAATGGAGCATAAAGGGCCTCTGTTCTTCTCCGAGTAGCGTCTCTACACGCTGCTCATCCCGACCCGACCCGAGGGTCAGCACACCTATCACCTGGGTTTCCCCACGTGTAAAAAGAGCACTGCCGTGGGGTCTGGGCAATATGCCGACCTCACATGAAATCGGCCTTATTTCATCAAATTTTCTATTATCAATTCGACGCCTTTCTTTAAGAACAACGTCTCTGCTGATTTTTTTGAGTATGTCATTAAATATATTATTTACTTCGCTTTTGCGATCCACATAGTCTTCCCCGAGTTGTTCAAAAATGTCTGATTTTATTATCCTAAGTGCAGCGCTGCGTTTAGTTTTTTCAAGTATCATCAAAGCCTCGTATATCCGTGGGGATGCCTGGGGTTCAATTTTTTCTATCAGTTCATCATCTCTTTGAGGCGGGGTAAAGGGCCGTTTCGGCACTCCGTTGATTTCCTTGAGTTTCACTTGCATATCTAAAAGCGGCTGCATTGCCTTATGGCCGAAAAAGATTGCTTCAAGCATATCAGATTCACTGACAATATTGCCACCGCCTTCTACCATTACAACACCGGTTTTTGAGCCGGCAACAATGATGTTGATATCCATATTTTCGTATTGGTCTACGGTAGGATTGATTTTTAATTGACCGTCTATCCGGCCGACACGTACACATGCAATCGGCCCCGCAAATGGAATGTCTGATATTTCAAGGGCAGCAGATGTCCCTATCATTGCCAGAATGTCAGGGTCATTTTCCTGGTCCATGGAGAGTACTGTTGCAATAACCTGGGTTTCAAATCGGTATTCTTTGGGGAAAAGCGGCCTGATGGGACGGTCTATAAGACGGGCTGTCAGGGTCTCCTTTTCACTGGGCCTGCCGATTTCGCGTCTGAAATAATTCCCGGGTATTCGGCCCGCCGCATATCCCTTTTCCTGATATTCAACGGTAAGCGGCAAAAAATCTATGGTGCGTTCTTCTTGAGAAGACACAACTGCAACAAGTACAATGGTGTCTCCATATTGAACCACAACCGAACCGGATGCCTGTTTGGCGATTTTGCCGGTTTCGATGCTCAATGTTTTTCCACCAATTTCAGTCTTGAGTAACGTTTTCATATTTGTCTCCTAAAAGCAAAAATTTTTTTGTCTGATGATTAAATAGCAAAAGCTAACGTTCAATTGCTGATGGCAAGATTAAAAATTAAGTCCTTATGCAGGTACGGTTCTATGAGGCTGTCTTATGCTTATTCGAACAATACAGGCATGTAATAACTTAGGCTGTATTATGCTGTTTCCCGGGCAAGGGATCACATAACATGTGTGCTCTATCTTCTCAGGCCCAGGGTTTCGATGATTGCCCTGTATCGTTTTACATCTTTATTTTTTACATAATTCAAGAGCCTGCGCCGTCTGCCGACTAAAATCAACAAACCCCTTCTGGAATGATGGTCCTTTTTATGAACCTTTAAGTGATCTGTGAGATAAGAAATACGGTATGTCAAAAGTCCGACCTGTACTTCCGGAGAACCGGTATCGTCTTCGTGCAGTTTAAACCGATCGATCAGCTCCTTTTTGTCTTTTGTTGTTAAAACCAATTTTTTTTGCCTCCTCTTGTTAAAATATAAAATAATTAATTACTTACTTAATTGTGACGGTTTCGTAAAAAGTTCAAATTCAAGGCGTGCAAATTTTGTAATCATGAGGCGTACTTTTCGTACGTTGAATGATTACGAAATGCAGCACAACGC
>MAXL01000178.1 GCA_001751005.1 Desulfobacterales bacterium S5133MH16 | reverse complement strand
GTCTTTATTATAAATGGTAGAATACATTATTCGATGTTCAACGTTCGATGTTCGACGTTCATCTTTTATATGCCTTCAAGGTGTGGATTCTTCATTAAAATATGTTGAATCTGAATTTACACTAGGTCAGTAGCCCTGCATTTAGATTTTAGGTTTTATTTCTTCACAGCCTTCCAGCATCTTACAAAGTGTTTTTCTCCGACTTTTTCAAAGCCGATTTTCTCTTCCAGACAACGGGGTTCCTCAATGGGGCACCTTCCCTGAAAACGGCATCCTTTGGAGGTCATCAGAGAATCAGAAAGATCCGGTTCCAGGAGTTCTATTTTACGTCTTCTACCCGGCACGGGATCGGGAATGGCCGAAAGCAGTGATATGGTATAGGGATGACAAGGGTTTTCAAAAAGCTCCTCGGCGGGTGCGGACTCCATGATCCGGCCTTTGTACATAACAGAAATCGTGCTGCACAGATAACTCACCACATTGAGATCATGAGAGATGAAAAGATAGCTTAATCCCAGGCGATTCTGCAGATCTTTTAAAAGGTTGATGATCTGAGCCTGTATGGATACATCCAGAGCCGAGATCGGTTCATCACATACAACCAGTGAGGGGTCCACGCTTAGGGCACGTGCGATGCAGATGCGCTGGCGCTGTCCGCCGCTGAATTCATGGGGATATCGATCTGCGGTGTCCGGAGACATCTCCACCATTTTGAGGAGTTTTTCAAGGCGCTCTTTACGCCTTTTGCCCTTTTTAATACCCAGAATTCGCAGCCCTTCCTCGATGGACAATCCGGCGGTCATCCGGGGATTTAATGATCCGAAGGGGTCCTGAAAAACGATTTGAATCTCTTTTCGAAGGGGCTTCATATCTTTTTCGGTCAATTTGCCGATATTAGTCCCTCGAAAAATGATTTTTCCTTGATCCGGCTCCAAAAGTTTCAGAATGAGTCTGGCAACGGTTGTTTTTCCGCAGCCGCTTTCGCCCACCAGACCCAGGGTTTTTCCCTCTTCGATTTCAAAGCTCACGTCATCAACGGCTTCAACCCATCCGGCGATTTTCTGAAAAAAGCCTCTGCGTATGGGAAAGTATTTTTTCAGGTTTTGTACACGCAGGATAATCTGTTTGTTTTTACTCTTGGATTCCATTTATTTGTATCCGTTTGCACTTTCAAACAGGACGGGGCAACGGGCCAGGTGTGCCTTGCTGTAATCACACATCTCCGGATGTTCTCTGCTACAGGTTGAGATGGCATGAGGACATCTGGGATGAAAGGGACAGCCTTCGGGCTTGTAGGCCGGGTTCGGCACTGTTCCGGGGATGCTGTAAAGCCTTTTCCCCCGTTTTGATCGACTGGGAAGCGACGCAAGGAGCCCCTGGGTATACGGATGCCGGGCATCATAAAAAATCTGAGCCGTATTTCCCTGTTCCGTGACGATACCGGAATACATCACATAAACCCGGTCGGCAATATTCGCCACTACGCCGAGATCATGGGTAATATATAGTACGGACATGGATCGTGTTTTCTGAATGGATTTAAGCAGTTGCAAAATTTGAGCCTGCACGGTCACATCAAGGGCGGTGGTGGGTTCGTCGGCTATAATCAGATCCGGATCACATGCCAGAGCCATGGCAATCATGACCCGCTGTCTCTGTCCGCCGCTGAGCTGGTGGGGATAGTCTTTAAGTCGCTGTACAGGGGAGGGGATACCCACGTCTTTTAAAAGCTTAATACAACAGTCACGCAACTCTCCGGCCCCTATGTTTTTATGGATGCGGACCGCCTCGCCGATCTGATCTTCTATGGTAAAAACAGGATTCAGGGATGTCAGCGGTTCCTGGAATACCATGGCAATACGATTTCCGCGAATCTTCTGCATATCTTCTTCGTCGAGTTCCAGCAGGTTTTTGCCTTGGAACAGAATTCGACCCCCTGCTATTTCACCGGGAGGTATTGGGATGAGACCGAGTATGCTGAGTGCGGAAACCGTCTTCCCACATCCGGATTCGCCGACAAGACAGACGGTTTCTTCTTTCCGAACCTCGAAACTGACACCGTCTACGGCACGGGCGCACTCGTGGCTGCTTCGAAAATACACTTTTAAATCCTGAACAGAAATCAGGGTGTTATTATTAGCCATTAGTCACCTGTCATTTGTCAATCTTCAATCTTCAATCAACAATTCAGTGTCTTCCCCTGAGTTTTGGGTTCAATACATCCCTGAGCCCTTCACCAAAAAGGTTAAAAGAGAGCACCACAATAAGAATTGCAATGCCCGGTATGAAGGTAAGCCAGGGTGCATCAAATATAAAATTCTTGCCGTCTGAAAGAATGTTTCCCCAGGTGGCGTGGGGGGGCGGCACCCCGAATCCCAGAAAGCTCAAGCCGGCTTCCGTTAAAATGGCCGTAGCAATGCCGATGGTGGCGGAGACCAGCACCGGCGCAACGGCATTGGGCATCATGTGACGAAAAATGATCCTGAAGTTGCCGGCGCCGAGGGTTTTTACAGCCGCTACAAAATCCTGTTCTCTTAAAGAGAGAAATTCAGCCCTGACAAAACGCGTGGTCCCCATCCAGCTGGTCAACCCGATAACGATCATGATATTATATATGCTTGCAGGGAGAAGCGCTACCACCGTTAGAATCAGAAAAAAACTCGGGAAGCAGAGCATAATATCCACGATTCGCATGATCAGTGTGTCCACGGAGACAGCGTTTTTACGGAAAACTTTTGCCCATAATGGCAACGTTTTTCCCTTCGATCTGTTTTGGGTCAAGAAAGAATAAAAAATGTATGCCGGAGTGAGACATAAAAGCACTGCACCGAAACGGATAAAATGGGCTGTTACCAAAGCTGTGCCCGAAATCAAAAGAAACGTCACTATAACATGATCGACTCTGATATGGTGTTGCCCAAAATATCCCGCTATTCCGCCCATGAATATACCGATGAGTACGGATATCCCGACTGCCACAAAACCAACGGTCAGGGAAACCCAGGCACCCTGAAGCATTCTTGCAAAAACATCCCGTCCCAGATCATCGGTTCCCATCAGGTAGAACCCCAGGCATGGGATCTCTTCGCGGCGCAACGAATCAAGATTCGGTTTTACAAGGGGCGGACGCAGCTTTTCTTGAAGGCGGATCATGGCCGGATCGAATAAAGGGTCCGGCCCGGAAGTCATAAACAGACCCGCAATTGCACAGCAGAAAAAAAGGATGAAAATAAAGAGCCCCAGGATGGCCAGCCGGTTTTGCCTGAAAAGAAGCCAGAATTCCTGGAGCCGGGTCCGTTTCGGAGCCAGAGGCGTTTCGAATTGAAAATCTTCGTTAAACCCTTTTTCTTCTATGTTCATCACAGACGTATCCTCGGATCGACAATTAAGTAAAGAAGATCTGAAATAAAAGTGCCGGCCAGTACCAGGACGGCTGAAACAAAATTAACCGTCAGAATAACCGGGTAATCTCTGGCCAGAATCGCCTCATAGGCCATCCGTCCCATGCCCGGCCAGGAAAATATCGATTCGATGATAACCGAGCCTCCGATCAGACCCGGTAAAATAAGTCCGAACATGGTTACAAAAGGAAGCAGGGCATTTCGCAGAGCATGCTTATAGTGGACCTGTTCCGGTGGAAGTCCTTTGGCCCGGGCCGTACGAATATAATCCTGGCCTTCCACTTCGAGCATCTGACTTCGTACATACCGGGAAAGGACTGCAATTCCTCCGGTGGCGCCCAGCATAGAAGGGAGGAGCAGATGCCAGATCCTGTCCATGAATATGTGCGGCAGGGAAGCACCCTCTCCGATTCCGAAAGTTTCCATGCCGATGACCGGAACATGGAATTGGTTCACCACGAAAATAATCAGAACGTAAGCAAAAAAGAAACCGGGAATGGAAATCAGAAGATACGATAAGAATGTGGCGCTCCGATCATAGAATTGACCCCTGAAAATAGCCGACCTGATCCCAATAGGAAAAGAAAGGGTCCAGGTAATAATTGTACCCACAATAAACAGGGGCAGACTGTTTAAGAATCGTTCCCATATTTTGTTAATAACCGATTGATTATCCTTCCAGGAGATGGTTTCTCCGGTAAAAAGATCCTTGTAAAAATAAAAATACTGAACATGAAGCGGCTTGTCCAGATGAAACTCTTTTTGAAATCGTTCCACGACTTCAGGAGTGAACTTGGGATTCATCGGATCCACCTGGCTGGGCTTGCCGGGCGCAATATGAATGATCAAAAAAGATACGATTGAGACGAAAAACAGAGTAATAATTTTCTGGATAACACTACGTCCGATAAATGATATCATGGTCTATCCCTCATCCATAAAGCTGGGGGCCTCTGGAAGCTTTATCCATTTGTTAAAATAAAAACTATAAGTTCCGGTTTTCGTGGGGGTTATCTTTTTATAGAATATTTGTCCGGCATCATCGAGAGTCTTTATAACGATCCGTTTGTCTAAAACGGCCGTCCATTGTCCCACATAAAGAAAGGTGTACGGCTGTTCTCTTGCAATAATTTCATGAAGCATTCGGCAGTATTGGACCTGACGATTGTGATCATATTCCTGCCGAATCTTTATGATGAGATCATCGGCTTCTTTGTTTTTGAAACTTACAAAATTGAGCTGATAAGGATTTGTCTGGCTTGAATGCCATATCTGATACAAATCCGGGTCTATTCCCATTTGCCAGCCCAGGACCAGGGCATCAAAATCTGCCTTGTTCACCCGTTCCTGGATGAATACAGACCACTCTAAAAGATCGGTATGGACATCGATTCCGATTTGTTTCCATGCGTTCTGAGCAATTGCCAGTATGGCTTTACGGAGATCGTTGCCGTTGTTGGTAATGAGGGTGAATTGGAATTTACTGCCGTCTTTTGTCAGCCATCCCTGTTTATCGGGTTTCCAGCCGGCCGCTGCTAACAGGGTTAAGGCGCCCTTTGGATCATAAGGAACCGGTTTGATATTGTGGTTATAATAATCGGTCTGTTTGACAAAAGGACCGGTGATTCGCTCTCCCTGACCATAGAGCACATAGTTGATAATCTTGCCTATATCAATTGCCATACCCAGCGCCCTTCGTACTCTGGGATCATCAAAGGGCTTGCGCCGGATGTTGTAGCCGATATATGTGTAGCCTAAGGCTGTGCCGGAAAAACTCTGGAACCTTTGGTCTTTTTCCAGTCGCTTTACCTGATGGGGTTGAACATCGTAGCTGTCGATGGTGCCGGCATAAAATTCCATTTCCTGAGTCAGCCGATCCGGTATCACACGAAAGACATATTTTTTATAGTTGGGCGGTCCCTCCCAGTAGCCGTCAAAACGATCCAGGATAATGTACTGATCCGATTTCCACTCCTGAAACCGGAAAGGTCCGCACCCGATGGGATTCCGGTTGAAGCTGCTCTGGCGCATGGAAAACGTGTTCGGGTCTTTCCCGAGACGTTGAGCTTCCTTTTTAAGGGCGTTAAGACTGAGCAGATGCTCGGGGAGGATTCCCATGCCCCAGGTTCCCATGGCAGGAGAATAGAGTCGCTTGTAAACGATTTTTACGGTTAACGGATCCATAACGGTAACAGATTTAACCGGTTCATAATCGGCAATACGGGGGGAAAGATTTTTTGGATTCATGATCGATTCATATGTAAATTTGACATCATAGGCATCAAATAGATGGCCGTCATGAAACGTTACCCCGGGCCTTAAGTGGAACAAAAGAACCGGATTGTGCTCAGTGGCAGGTAACAGCTCACCGGCATATTTAGCTAATCTTTCCTTTTTGAGCACGGGATCCGTGCTCAGGTAGTTCTCGCCATGAAAAGATGCGAAGTAATCCTTGCCCATAAAAAGTGAAAGGTTTTGAAAAAGATCCTGGTCTACCCGATTAAGAACAAGTTTTATCCTGGCAGGCGCTGCTATGCTGATTTTAATATATTTTTTCTGTTCGCCGGTATCCGTACCTTTAATCTGTCTTGTCACCGAATAATTCCGAGCAGGAATAACAGAAATTGAAGTGATGTGATCTAAAGAATTTTTGAGCCCGGGGGCTGTTGTATTCTTTTTTTTCTTTGCTTTTCTCAGAAAATCGGCCACATCTTGCGGATCCGCCTTGGCCAGTCCGGGTATCCTGGCGTTTTTGTTTATGTAAAAGAAAGCCTCTTCCAAGACCTCCCATGATGTTGCCAAACGCCCTCTGAAGTGCAATTGCTCATCCCTGTCGATGAGGCCCTCAAATACCATGTTTTCGATGCTGCTGCTGGCCGAATCCGCTGTGAGAATGGGATTCAGCAGGCTGGCATCACCAATGGAGCCGGCAATATACTCATTGAGACGTTCGGGATTTCCTTTGGTTTGCTCTTCGTAGGTGGGCACCCAGAAATATGACTGTAACAAGACGATAATGAGAAGTATGGGTGCAAAAATGAGGAAGCGTCTTATGGTCATAGTGGCTGTCTCAAAGTGTAACGTTCTTTTTTTGAGAGTAACATCGGGATTAATTAAAACCTTAAGAGATTCAAGTTTTTGAGTCAAGTGAAAAGGCGCTGTGGGACAGGGCAAACGCATTTGAATCCCAATACAGGGAGAACGTTCCACGACGGCGTGCATCTCTTTCCAACCGACTGAAGCTTGTGCTTAAGCACCCGTAAGCCCGAGCCGCGCCAGAGTTATTAAGAACAATTCGTCGCTAAATTATCCTATTGATTTTTTAAGTCATAATTTCATT
>MAXL01000177.1 GCA_001751005.1 Desulfobacterales bacterium S5133MH16 | reverse complement strand
GGATCGATCATGGCTGAAATGTTCTCTTCACACACGTGATCAATGGTTATTTCTTTCAAATCAGCTTTTTCCCGGCAGTTGCCAATGGCGGTCTGAAGTACATTTTTTATGGGGTTTTTCCGGAGTTTAATTGCTTTTTTTTCGTCATCTTGTTCAATCCTTGAAAGGCTAATCAGATCTTCTAAAATCGCTGTCAGACGATTCACATGTTTTTCAATAATACTATGAAAACGTTCGATTTCTTCAGGATTCTTAACGGATCCGTAGCGCAGGGTTTCCACAAACCCTTTGATCGCTGTAAGGGGTGTTTTGATTTCATGGGAAACATTGGCTGCAAAATCTCGCCGTATATTTTCAAGCCGCCTGACCTGGGTTACATCGTTCATAACGACCAAGACGCCGATTTGATCACTATTTGAATCACGCAGGGGGGTACTGTGTAAATATATAATTCTTTCGTCCTCGTGATACAGCGTAATATCACCTTCCAGATTGTCTGTGCTGGAAAGCGCTTGTGTTACAAATTGTTGCAATTCAGGATTTCTGATAACTTCTTGAATGCTGCGGTTCAACATATCTTTTGGCATACTTTCAAAAATTCGGGCAGCAGCTTGATTAATACTAATGATCCGTTCATCCATATCAAAAGCAATTACGCCTTCAATCATGCCTGAGAGCACAGCCTCCAGTTCATTTTTCTGGTTTATGATCGTCTTGATGCGATCATCCAGTTGGGAGGCCATCTTGTTCATGGTATCAGCAAGACTGCTAATTTCTATCAAATTTGTCTCTGGAAGTCGGTGGGAAAGATCTCCACGGGCAAAAAATTCAGCACCCTCTTTCACCTTTTCGATGGGTTGACTTATACGACGGGAGACATACAAACTGATTCCAGCAGCAAGTAGCGCGATCAACAAGCCACCTAAAGCGATTTTGCTCTGAATGGACTTTAGTTCTTTATCAATGGCAGTTATCGGCAGTGAAGTCCGTATAACAGCAATGATCCTTTTATGATCTGATAGAGGAATAGCCACGTACATCATGTTTTTCTGAAGCGTAGTGCTGAATCTTATGGATCTTCCCACGTTTCCTTTTTTGGCCTCAATCACTTCGGTACGCAGGGCATGGTTATCCATTATGGCCGGATCTTCATTGGAGTCGCCGGTAACTATGCCAGATGGAAGTATGACCGTAATGCGGGTTGCCGAGGATTGCCCGATTTCTTTGCATAAGGCGTCGATGACATTTGCATCCAAAGGCCCAAGAAATTGGATGATCTGTTTTTCCAATAGATGCGCTCTTACAAGCAAATCGGCTGCGGTCTGGTCCAGAAAAAAATTTCGAAGTGAATTCGAGGCATACCAGGTAACGGCACTCAAAGAAACAATGGTGATTAATAGATAAGAGGGGAAAAGCTGCCAGAGCAGTCGTTTCTTCTTTCTCATACGGTTTCCTTAAATCGATAACCAACACCCCTGACGGTTTCGATGTATTTACCACAGGAGCCGAGTTTTTTCCTTAAGCCTACAATCTGGACGTCAACACTTCGATCGGTGACCGGGTAATCATCACCTCGAACTGCATCGACGATCTGAAAGCGGGTAAAGACCCATCCCGGCCTTTTGGCAAGGTAATAAAGGACCTGAAATTCAGTATAGGTTAATTCTACAGACTCACCCTTAATCAGAACTTCACGTCTTCCAGGATGGATTGTAAGTTCATTTATTTGAATGACTGAGGTATCATCAGGCGGTTCTATCGGTTTTTTCCTACGTAAAACAGCCCGAATCCGAGCAATCAAAATACGGGGGCTGAACGGCTTGGTGATGTAATCATCTGCGCCGAGTTCTAATCCGGTAACGATATCCGCTTCTTCACCTTTTGCTGTCAGCATGATGATGGGTATATCCCGTGTTTTTGAATCATTTTTCAGAATCTTGGCAACCTCCAAGCCATCGATTCCGGGAAGCATGAGGTCGAGAATAATCAAATTCAACGACTCGGACTTGGTTATTTTTAGGGCTTCCTCACCGGATGTTGTGCAAAGAACCTGATATCCCTCTCTGGACAGATTGTACCGCACCAGTTCCAGGATGTCTTCTTCATCCTCAACAATTAAAATTCGTTCTTTAGACATAATATTTATATATTATATTGTTAGAAAATTGTTAATCAAGAAAAACTTAAAAAAAGGAAACACTATTGATGTTATCGAAATATTTGCATTGTGTTAGATTATTGTGAGAAAGTCAGGGGGTCGGCTTAGCTCGATGTTTAGCTCAAGTTATGGTAATACCTTGTCTTTTAAAAAAAATGAGGGTCTTAAACGGCTTGATTTCTTTTCGAAATCTGCTATAGATTGTCTTTAATGGCATGTGTTGATACGAAAGCAAGCGGTAACGACTCAATCAATCTACTCTCAAAAAAGGAAGGCCCCATGAAACCTCACAACGGCAATTCCAAACATTCTCAGGAACCAAGCTCCAAGAAACCCTATCAACCGGGACTTGATCCCGAGATGGACGCTTGGTTCACGGCATTCTTTATTGAGAACCATCTCGATCACTTCACCCACCCGGAGCAGGCCGCCGCTCCGGAGCAGGTTCAGTTCACGGTCTATACCGAAAACGATGAACGCTACTATCCCTGCTCAGACCGCATGTTTGCGGCGATTATGAGCAGAAAAGAATCTGATTTCATTCAAAGCAAATACAAGGAGGTTTTGGAGCGGATCCTGAAACTGATAGACCGGCAGATTAAAGATCAAAGCGAAAAAGACTATTTAAAAGCCCTTATCAAAATCAAGTATCGGCATGAAACCCGCGATGAAATTATGATACCTTCGCGATTGGAAAAGCGTCTGATACGGATATTCTTGAATCATACCCAGATTGAAGACCCCTACATTATCGAAAAAGGCATCCGAAATCGTCGAGTCAGCCGGGTCCTAAACTCAGATGGGTTTCAAAAGGCATTGAATTATTTCGACTGCACGGATTTAACGAACTCGCTATCGAGTCTGACGCAACTCAAAGCATTGGTTGAAGATCTGGAATTAAAGCGGCTGTTTTCACTGGCGATGGAAAGCTCACTGTGGGAATCGGATGAATCGATATCGTACACCGAAAAAGATTTTCTGCGCATGTTCGACCGTCCGTTAACCGGCAACGGAATCGAGCCCCTGTCTCGATTCCTGGGTATTCAGACCCCGGACGACCAATCGCGCAAAGTTGGCACCAAAAAGATCCTGTGGCTGGCCGATGAAGCCGGAGAATTTGTGGTCGATTTGGCCATTATTAATTACCTGGCCAAGCTGGGCCACAAAATCATCATCGCTTTCAAGGACGGCCCTCTGTTCAGCAAGGTCGACTTTGATGATGCCCAGGAAGACGAGGTGCTGCGCCGAGAGCTTGAAGGCACTTTGTTCCTTCAGGAAAAAAACATGCGCAAAAACGAACTGGTCAAAACACTCAGAAGTGATTATAATATCATCGCCATATCCGACGGAACCCGGGAAAACCTCAATCTATTGCTGGCATCCACAACCTTTGCCCGCATATTTAAAGAAGTCGACGGGGTCATTTCCCGAGGTCACGACCAGAAACGTCGGTTTTTCGATAGCCATTTTCAGTTCACCCAGGATATTTTTAACATTTCCGCAGACGATCAAGGGGCGGTTTCTATCTCCTATAAACCCAAACATCCGTCCGTGATCAAATTCTCCCACAAGGATCTGGAAAACAAAGCCAAGAAAATCATTGACCGGATGGTGGACGCCAAGAAGCACGGAATGACGGTGGTCTTTTACAGCGGAATCATCGGTTCTATTCCCGGCAGGATCTCAATGGCCAAAAAGATCATGTTGGTTTTAATCGAGTATCTCAAACAGCAGTTTGCCATGACGTTTATCATTAATCCGTCGGAATATTTTGAACCCGGCATGGATGCCGATGACTTGATGTACATGTGGCAAATTGTCCAGCGAAGCGGACACATCGATATCTGGCGATTTCAGACCTATGATGACATTGCTCAGGCCTTTCAGATCATGAACAGTAAGGTTCCGCCGGAATGGGTCGGCAAGGACGCCACCTTCAGCACAGGATGCACCAAGGAGATGCGCATCGCCTTGGAAGTTCAGGCAAAACATCCTGAAATGCAAATCATCGGACCTGCCATGGAAAAGTTCATGAGACGCAGTGAATACGGAGTCGGTAAAATGCATGACAAACGGCTCGGTGAAATCCTGCCGTTTAAGTAAAGAATCCTGGCCCAGAGGACCAGGTTTTTCAGGATATTGTTGAATTCCCGGGACGTTTAATTATTGTATCCGGGTAACAGATTACCCTGAAAAAATGGGTTTTGCCTTTAATTTCCTGAAGTTCAATGTGTTTTAGTTTTTTTCTGGCCGATCTCAAATCAATTCCCAAAATGACATCACTTTCAGTGGTTGGGTGAATCTCTGCGTAAAATTTGTTGCGATAATACCGGGATCTATCTCCGGTCGGTTTAATGATGAAGATCTCAACACCTTCTTCAAAGGCAATCTCCAGAGCGATAGCCACCAAAACTTCATCCATATTCCAAAGACGCTTTTTCCCTTTATTTCTGTATGCCCTCTCAACAAAAAATCCGACATTATGGCGAGATCTTAACTCTTTAAACGGAAGAATGTCCTTACCAAAGGTTTTGCGAAATTGATTGGTAAACGGCAAACCGATTGCGGGCGAGCCAAAGGCGTCACCGAGCATAATCTTCTTTTTAATATCAAAATCAAGGTATGCAACATGCGCTGATGAATCGAGATCAAAGACATCAAGCATATAACAGTCTCGCAACGTAAAAATCAGATTCACTGAATCCGTCTTTAAAACAGCCCATCCTGCTTCTCTCAGTTCCCTATAATTCAGAATATGGCAGCTTGTATGATAATTGTTCATCAAAAAGTTTTCTGCTTTGAAAGAGAAAGAGATTGGTCAAACAACTTGGTTCGCTTCGCTCAGAAATCGAAAGACTTCTTTCCAATAGGAAGATCAGTTAGATAATAACTGTTTAACTTCAAAGGTATTATTTAGGAGTGAGGAACAGTACCCGATTCTATTTCTCACCTTGAAGACGTCTCAAGGTTTTATCATATTCAGGAAATCCAACCACATCCTGCAACTCGGTAAAATCAAGTATGCGTTCGGGCGTTTTCCCTTCCCGTATACAATGCAAGGCGGCACGCATGGCATAAACCGCAGAAGACAACAGTGTTAATGGATACGCAGCTATTTTATACCCGATTTCCTTAAGTAACTCAGGCGGTAATACAGGTGTCTTCCCATATTCAAGAATATTGGCCATCTGACAGCCGCCAACCTCACTGCAAATCCTATGCATTTCTTGTTCTGAAACAGGGGACTCAATAAAGATAATATCAGCTCCCATTTCCACAAAGAGCTTTGCTCTCTCAATGGCTTCGGAAAGTCCGTGCGTATCCCGTGCATCAGTGCGTGCAACAATTACAATATCTTCTCCTCGATCACGCGCTTCATCCCGTGCCTCGATCACAGCACGCAGTCGCAGGAGAGCTTCTTCTCGCCCTACCACTTCTTTGCCTATGGTGTGGCCACAGCGTTTCGGGCTGAGCTGGTCCTCAATCATAATGCCGGCAAATCCGGCCTGGATATACCCGTGAACGGTACGCTTGACATTTACCGTATTTCCGTAGCCGGTATCCCCGTCTCCAATCACCGGGATATCAACCGCCGAGCAAATATTACGACCTTGATCCAACATTTCGGCATAGGAAATAAGCCCCGTATCCGGTAATCCCAGGCGTGCGGCTGAGACCGCAAAACCGCTCATAAAAGTCAGAGAATAACCGCACTGCTGAATCAGCTTTGCGCTGATGCCGTCAAAACAGCACGGCATGATTATAAATTCGGGAGCTTCTAATAATTGCCTAAGCCTGGCCACTCCGGTTGATTGTCCGGTCAATGGTTAAACCTCCTCAAAGGATTTCATCGCCAACATATACTTCAGATCAGCAATCCCTTAATACACCAATTTGCCCTTCAATACAACAAAATCAAGTATTGACCTTTAAGTTACAAACGTTTAATACAACACTTAAAGCATACCGAACTTAGGGGCTTCGCCCCAATTGGAAGAAAGAAACCCATAGAAAAGCCCAAAAGCACAAAGGAGATGAATATGAAACGGATCGGGAAGAAAGTGATGGTTGTTACGTCTGCGTTGGTCTTATTGTTGGTGATGTGTCCTGAATCTAACTCAACCGAACCCGAATGTCCCTGTCTGTTATCCTTCTACAATCAAAGCTTGCATTTTACCGGCAATGGCATGCGGTACTGGTACGAAGAACCAAACGGATTCATGAGCATAACCAACATCCCATATAACAACCTGGGCTGCAAGACGTGCCACGTGAAGAGCTGCGATCGGTGTCATGCCGTGCAAGACGGATCTGCGATGCATTTTTCCCAAAAAAAGACCAAAGATATGAACACCTGCTTGCAATGCCATACCCGCGCAAAACTCACCTTCAAGTACGGTAAAGCCGCCGACAACTTGGATGTTCACATTGCTTCGGGGTTTGTCTGCGCTGATTGTCATTACCAAGGCGATGTTCATGGCGACGGCCGCTCCAAGCCCTCCATGAGACACCCATCGCCCAACGGTGTTTCTGCCACTTGCCAGGGATGCCATATTGATCAAAAAACCGAGTCTCCTGAATTCGACCGCGATACGCCCAGTCACAGTGCTCACGGAGAAAAACTCCATTGTTCGGCCTGTCATGTCAATAACACCATGGCCTGCTATAATTGTCACTTCGACTCAGCACTCAAGACAGGCAAGAAAGGAAATTTTATCCCTATGAACGACTGGTTGTTATTGATCAACTATAATGGGCAGGTGACTTCGGGAAGTGCAATGACCCTTGTCTATCAAAACAAGAAATTCATTGCCTACTGTCCCTACTTCACCCATAGCATATCCACCCAAGGGCGATCCTGCGAGCAATGTCATCAGAACAAAGCTGTGCGTGAAATGGTAAAGGGTAATAAAGTTACTGTCGTCGATTTCAAAGACGGAAAAGTTGTCCCGTGGAAAGGCGTCGTTCCGGTTGTGCCTGATAAGCTGCAGTGGGTGTACTTGAACAAGATAGGTGAAAACAAATGGGTGCCTGTCAAAAATGATAAAAAAGCCAAAGTACAATTTGCGGCATATGGCAAACCGCTCACCAAAGAGCAATTCGAGAAATTGACCAAGGATGTGAAGTAAAGAATCCTGGCCCAAAGGATCAGGTTTTTCAGGACAAAATAAAATTGACGCCATGCTTGCCGATGGTGTATTGAGGCTTCGATTGCCTAAAATTGATACGGCCGCGCCTCGTAAGATTGAAGTCAAAGCCGCATAAACGTTAGACTCGTAACCACATGAAAATATTTGACGGTATGACTTATAACATACGGGGATTTTGGCTGGGAGTCAAAACGCCGAAACTCATGATGCTGGGGCTTATCAGGCTTGCTGCAGTTATTATCATCACAATCATTTTCGCAAGCCTGATCCTTGTATATCACCAGGAGATATTAAACCTTATCTGGACAAGACCGGAAAGCCGGTGGCTTTTATGGCTATGGCACCTTCTTTCCTGGGTACTTTCTCTTTTTCTCGTGATGCTGTCATCGATTTTTTCCTATCTTATTTCTCAGATCCTTTTTTGTGTAATCATTATGGACACCATGTCTCGGATTACCGAGCGCTTGACATCCGGACAAGAAAAAGAGCCGCAAAAAATGCCTTTCTTAAGGAGGTTTTTTTATCTGGTCAAACAGGAAATTCCCCGAACCATAGTGCCGGTCCTTTTGAGTCTCTTTATCATGGTACTTGGCTGGCTAACACCGGTAGGCCCGCTTTTCACAATTTTCTCCTCGTTAATTGCCGTAATTTTTCTAGCCTGGGACAATACGGATCTTGTTCCCGCCAGGAGACTTTATCCTTTT
>MAXL01000176.1 GCA_001751005.1 Desulfobacterales bacterium S5133MH16 | reverse complement strand
TGATGGACCCTGCCTTCCGGTACGCCGAACATAAAAAGGTGAAGGCATTCTACGACGCCGATATATTCTATTACCAGGGTACCGAATTTATCGCCCAAGTCGAGCAGATGCTGGAAGAGGAAATGCGAAAATTCATGGGGTGCGAGAACATAGAAACGCGGCCGGTAAGCGGACAAATGGCCAATACCGCCGTTTTCAGCGCCATGGTCGACTACATCAATCGCGTGGATCGAAAAATCGAGCCGCGCCGAATTCGCCGGGTGATGAATAATCATATCGGCAAGGGCGGACATCTCAGCGCCCAGCCCATGGGTGCGCTCAAGGACTATGTTGCCCGGGATCCGCGCACAGAACGCCCGGCAGTGGTTAATTTCCCTGTGCTACCCAATAACCGTCATAAGATCGATGTTCCGACCACGTTGAAATTGATTGATGAATACCGGCCGGAATTGATCATTTTTGGCAAGAGCATGGTCATTCACAAGGAGCCGGTGGC
Organism: Desulfobacterales bacterium S5133MH16; assembly: GCA_001751005.1. Taxonomy (GTDB): domain Bacteria; phylum Desulfobacterota; class Desulfobacteria; order Desulfobacterales; family UBA11574; genus S5133MH16. The sequence continues at coordinate 3,780 of MAXL01000176.1, read as the reverse complement.
CGAAATTCGACACTTCCTGTACGCTCAGAACATAGACACGGTGGTGATGTACGATATGGCCCACGTGCTGGGACTCATCGGTCCTCATTTTCAGGAGCCTTTTGCTGAAGGGGCTGATCTGGTCACCGGATCCACACATAAGACCTATTTTGGAACACAACGTGGCGTTGTGGGGAGCCGTTTTCGGGAGGACGAAGAACGCTATGAGCTTTGGGAGGCTCTGCTTCGACGAGTCTTCCCAGGATCGGTGTCCAGTCACCATCCCGGCACCTTGCTGGGGCTTCTCATAGCCGCTTACGAGATGAACCATTTCAAGGACGAATATCAGGCCGGAGTCATCGCCAATGCCAAGGCATTCGCTAGGGGGTTGAAAGACTGTGGACTCGATGTGATCGGTGATCCGAGTATCGATTTCACCGAAACCCACCAAGTATTGATAGATGTGGGCTACAGCCGGGGTCCGGAAATCGCCAGTCGGCTGGAAGCCAACAACATCATTTGTAACTTTCAGGCCAATACCGATGAAGAGGGGTTTACCGCTTCCGGCGCTCTGCGGACAGGTGTATCCGAGATGACTCGGTTCGGCATGCAAGAAAAGGATTTCCATGACCTGGCTGTGTTGATCCATGACGTTGTAAAGAACAATAGTGATGTTATTGATAAGGTCAAAGAGCTTCGGGAACGGTTCAGCGAGCTGCAGTTTTGTTTCCGTGGCCGCGAGTATGATGACGTGCTGCAGAAACTGCATGAACTGCTGTAAAGAAACGGAAAACTTAGGGCTTCGCCCCAATTGGAATAATGGAGTAATGGAATGATGGGTTTGAAGGAGTTTGTATTCCGGTATTCCATGGAAGTGGCATAAACCAGGAGCTATTAAAAGATTATTAATTTCAACCAACTGTAGAATTTCCGAGACGATAAATTAAAGGATAGCTGAAATATCGTTATGTTATAGATTATTAGGTTAACCCATGAATGATCGAACGTCTATTGAACCCATAAACAACCTTGATTATCTGGAAGAATTGCTTGACCAGGGATATATTATTAAGGGCCCAAGAAAAGATTCCTCAAGAGATTTGATCTCATTCAAGGCATTTTTGAAAAAGGGGAAGGAATTTGCCCCCGAAGTTTGGTTGTCACATATGGGATATGAATTCGTAGAGCCGAGTACATTTACCAAAGGACATAAAATTGCTTATAAAATAATTGATAAATTTCCTGATGAACGATTCAATTCAAATTATACCCTGGTTAAAGGGAATAGAGAAATCCCTTTATATTTGAAAGTACCAGTGTTGAAGGCGGAATAAAACAGGTGCTTTGAACAAGGAAATCCCTTAAGCATATTAGGATCAGCCACAGAGATATTATTATATTGAAAAAGATTCATCTTTGTGCTACTAAATCGATTTAATCCTTATTATTTGTATTTAATTCAATATGTTAATGGAGTTATGAAAAGGAGGTAATAATGCGAAAGGGCTTGTTGTTTATGGTTTCGTGTCTGGTGGTCGGTATAATCTTTTCTCCATGCGCATGGTGTAAGACAAAAACAATCAAGGTTGGCATCAACGCTCCCATGACCGGAGATATCCCCAAGGTGGGCGAGGGAACCAAGTATGCGGCACAGATGTGGCTTGAAGACATTAAAGCCGCAGGCGGCCTTGAGGTAGGGGGAAAGAAGTACCCGGTAGAACTTGTGATTGAAGATAACGAGGCCAAAGCCGAATCGGCGGTAAAGGTCAATACCAAGATGATCACCGAGGATGAAGTGCTGGTTATTGTCGGACCTCAGGCCTCCAAGCAGGCAATACCTGCGGGGGGCATCGCTAACAACTACAAAACCCCCATGATCAGTCCATGGTCCACAAATCCTGACACCACTGAGGACCGTCCTTTTGTTTTCCGAGGCTGCTTTCTTGACCCTTTCCAGGGGCCGGTGCTTGCCGGTTTTATTAAGGAGGAGTTCGGATACACCAAAGCCGCAGTTTTATACGACGTTGCCAGTGACTACCCCAAGGGGCTTGCCGAGTTTTTTAAAGAGGCCTGGGAAAAGATGAACGGCGCGGGTTCTGTGGTGGCTTTTGAAAGCTTTACTACCAAAGACGTGGATTTTAGCTCTCAGTTGACGAAGATTATCAAATCAGGCGCCCAGGTTTTGTTTACCCCCCAGTACTATAACGAGGTGGCCTTAATCGTGCAGCAGGCCCATGAATTAGGATGGAACAAACCGATTGTGGGTAGCGACAGCTGGGGCTCGGCAGAGTTGATAGAACACTGCGGCGATGACTGTGATGGGCTATTCTTCAGCACTCACTACGCAGCTGCCGGGGCAAAAGGAGCAACCAAAAAATTTATCGATCGATACAACAAAAAATGCGGATATGTGCCGGACGATGTGGGTGCCCTGACCTGGGATGCCCTACATATCGTTCAAAAGGCCATTGAATCTTCAGGGAAGATTACGGGGAATATCGAAAAGGATCGCAATGCTGTACGCGACTCCCTGGCCAAAATCAAGGAATTCGATGGTATCACCGGACAGATGACCTTCACCGAAGACGGCGACCCGATTAAATGTGCGGTAATCGTTAAAATAAGTGACAAGGGTGAATTTGAATTTTACAAGTCTGCCTGCCCGTAATTGCTATGGTCTCGACGTTAGTCCACAGAGAATGAGGAACATTACATATAAGGCGGGCCAGGGCTTTCGAGCCCTGAGCCCGCCTTTTTGAATGACTGCGGAGAGAACTTGATGACATTTTTCTTGCAGAATTTGGTCAACGCGCTGCAATGGGGCAGCTTCTATGCCTTAATCGCCCTGGGTTATTCCATGGTGTACGGTATCCTGATGCTGTTTAATTTTGCTCACGGTGATATTTTTATGGTAGGGGCGTATATCGGGTTCGGTGTGGCTACCGGTATAACGGCACTGGCCTCAATGGGTGCTTTTGCCCTGCCCAATTGGTTGATTCTGGTGTTGACCATCATCATATCCATGTTTCTAACATCCTTTGTGGGCATTCTGGTTGAAAGGATAGGGTACCGGCCTTTGCGGGAAGCGCCGCGAGCCTCGGCCGCGATCACCGGTCTGATGATCGGCATCATCCTCGAGACCGGGAACCTGGCACTGCTGGGTGCCAGACGGGTCAGCTTTCCGGCCTTGATTAAATCTACGACCTATAACCTTGGCGGTGTCTATGTCACCAACAAAAAGATAATGATTGTCGGGGTATCCTTGATGTTGATGCTTGGACTGCATCAGTTTGTGCGCAGGACCAAGTATGGGATGGCTATGCGGGCCATGGCTTTCGACTACGTGGTCGTTCCCTTGATGGGCGTGTCCATAAACACCATTGCCGCGATGACCTTCGCTATCGGCTCGGCGCTGGCGGCTGCTGCAGGGATACTCTTTGGTATCGCCTATCCTGTTTTGGATCCTTACATGGGGATTGTGTTTGGCTGGAAGGCTTTCGTCGCCGCAATTCTTGGGGGAAGAGGTTCCATTCTGGGCGCTACTTTGGCCGGGTTCTTGCTGGGCTTCATCGAAATTTTTGTGGTAATGATTTTCCCCTCAACACTTCGTGATTTGATCGCCTACTCGATCATTCTGCTCATTCTGACGTTCAGGCCTCACGGATTTTTCGGTGAGCCTTATAGTGCGCGGTTGAGACTTTAACCTTGACGGTTTCGTAAAAAGTCCAACTTCTGCGTTGTGCTGCATTTCGTAATCATTCAACGTACGAAAAGTACGCCTCATGATTACAAAATTTGCAC
>MAXL01000175.1 GCA_001751005.1 Desulfobacterales bacterium S5133MH16 | reverse complement strand
GTAAAAAGTTCAAATTCAAGGCGTGCAAATTTTGTAATTATGAGGCGTACTTATCGTACGTTGAATGATTACGAAATGCAGCACAACGCAGAAGTTGGACTTTTTACGAGACCGTCATTCTTTAAAGCACCAGTAAAACATAGGCATAACATGTCAGATCCTACTCCGACAGTCTTTGTGGTAGACGACGATTCTTCAATCAGAAAATCCCTGAGTCTGCTTCTGATTTCAGCAGGATACGGAGTGCAAACCTTTGCTTCGGCAAAAGCATTCCTTGAATCGGAGCAAGACATACGAAGGGGGGGGGCTTCTTGTCTTGTTTTGGACATAAAAATGCCGGGTTTAAGTGGTCTTGACCTACAGGAAGCACTCGCGTCAAGGGATTACGCCATACCGATCATCTTTATAACAGGACACGGCGACATTCCAATAACAGTGCGGGCAATGAAGAAAGGTGCGGTCGAATTCCTTCCCAAGCCTTTTGACGATGGCGATCTTCTCGGTGCCGTGAAAGAGGCGCTTCTGAAGGATTCGAAAGTCCGTGCTATTTTGAATGAACAACGGCATATTATGCAGCGGCTGGAATCCTTGACACCGAGGGAATACGAAATTCTGACGTATTTGATTACCGGTATGCTGAACAAGCAAATCGCCTACGAGTTGAATATTGCCGAACGAACCGTTAAGGCACATCGCAAACAAGTCATGGATAAAATGGGGGTCGGCTCGATGGTTGAGCTCGTGCGACTGACCGAAAGAGTTGGCGTTAAACCGGCGGATGTATCTATTTAACCCCCCTCTCCTCCTCCTCTCAAAGCTAAACGGCCTATCTTTTTTCTGCCTTTTTCATACCACGCTGTCACATTGCACTTAAGGGCAATGCACCAAGGTACAATTGTTTTTTTCCTTTTTATTGATTATCCAATCATTTAGAAAAAAACATTTTTTGCCCACAGTAAAGGAAACGATTTTGCTGAATGAAACAAAACTAACGGTTTATGTTGTAGACGATGATGCATCTGTTCGTCAAGCCCTGGTGCTGCTGTTGATTTCGGCAGGTATGGAAGTAGTGACTTTTAAATCAGCTGCTGAATGCCTGGAATATGAGCTAAAAGAAAAGGACTCGTGTCTGATAACCGACATCAAAATGCCAAGGATCAGCGGTCTGGAACTTCAACAGAAGCTTACAGAGCGGAAGATCAAGATACCGGTTATTTTCCTCACTGCCTTTGATTCGGAAGAGATCAGAAAGCAGGTCAAAAAATTAGGGGCGGAGGGTTATTTCCGAAAACCGGTGGATGATCAGGCATTGCTGGATGGGATCTTATGGGCCGTAAGCAGGAGTGTCTCATCAAACAGCTAAAGAAAACCCAGTGATTACAACGATTGCGAATGCAATCTGGAATCACAAACAAGAAAGAAAAAGGAGAATGCGAGGTATAAAAGTTGTGATTCTTATCATGCTATTAACTTATCTCACCTGCCCAATGGCTTACGGCGAAGGACCCAAATCGAATCCAATCGACTCTGACGAATGGCAGTTCAGCATAACCCCCTACCTGTGGGCGGTTGGACTGAACGGTGACATGACCGTCAAGGGTGTGGATTCGGACGTCGATGAAAATTTCGGCGATATTTTGGACAATCTCGACATTGCCCTGGAGGCTCATTTTGAGGCTTGGAAAGGCAAATGGGGGGGATTTTTCGACGGCACCTACGTCAAGCTGAAAACCGATGCCGGACCTACGGACAACATCGACATCACGTCAACAATCGTCCTTGTTGATTTCGGTGGTTTTTATCGGGTCGGAACATGGCCGGTTGGATCCCCAGAAAACAAGGGGCGATCACTCAGCTTTGATGCGATGGTCGGTGGGCGCTACACGGAATTGAAGGTTAAAATTGATCCTGACCGCCTACCGTCTTTTGGCCAGGGTAGAGCCCAAATTTAAAACTTGAATGTATAATATGGAGGTGCGTCAATGAAAAAAATGTTAATAATTTCAAGTGTTATTAGTCTGGTGTTTTTCGGTTTTGTTGCGACCCATGTGATGGCCGCTGAAGCGGGTTGAAAGTATTGTCATGGGTCTGGATTAAACGTTTTGGAAATTTTAAGGTTAAGATCAAAATTCAGATGGAGGTGTTATCATGAGAGCCATTCAAACATTATTCGTTCTATTTTTTCTCGGTTTTACTGTCAGCTGTTCCACTACTTATGGTGTAAAGTATGACTACGATCAACAAGCTAATTTCGCAGATCTTAAGACTTTTGACTGGATGCCGGTACCTGAGAAATCAGGTACAAATAGCCTTGTCGTACAACGTGTTAAAAACGCGGTTAATGCTGAACTGAAAGCCAAAGGCTTGATGATGACCTCAAACAATCCGGACTTTTTAATTGCTCAACATCTTGGGAAAAAGGATAAAGTGCAAGTCACCGATTGGGGATACGGCTATGGTCTACATGGAGGATACCGGGGTGGATACCGGGGCGGATACTGGGGGCCTGGTGGGGTTTCTACATATAAATACGAAGAAGGATCACTCATTCTGGATTTTGTGGATGCTAAATCGAAAAAAATGATTTGGCGGGGAGCAGCAAAAGCCGAAGTTCAAAATGCAGACACTCCGGAAAAAAGTGAGAAACTGATAAACGAAGCAGTACATGAAATTTTGAAAAATTTTCCGCCTGTACCGTCAAAATAGTTCACTGTACTTTTGAATCCATTTTTTTGTGGGCGGATTCGTTGTTGGCGGCGTGCTCATTTTCAACACGAAAATATTGTTACAGAACTACGACGAGTTAGCTATGATGGTAATAGGGACTTGGTTTAATTCGAGCAACCAAAGAAAAGGGAGAATCAAAATGAGAAATCTTTTCAGAAAACATATTTTTGCCAAGGGGATAGCGATTTGTCTTGTGGCAATGATCGCGAGTACGGTACACGCGGCAACCGCTGATAAGCCCAACATCGTCATCATCTGGGGTGACGATATCGGACAATCCAACGTCAGTGCTTACTCCATGGGCTTGATGGGCTACCAGACCCCCAATATCGACCGCGTGGCCAAAGAGGGGATGATCTTTACCGACTACTACGCCGAGCAGAGCTGCACGGCCGGCCGTGCGTCTTTTATCACCGGTCAGAGCGGTTTTCGCACCGGACTGACCAAAGTGGGGATGCCCGGGGCCGACCTGGGCATGAGAAAGGAAGACCCCACCATCGCGGAAATGCTTAAGCCGTTGGGCTATGCCACCGGCCAGTTCGGCAAGAACCATCTTGGCGATTTGGATGACATGCTGCCCACGAACCACGGTTTCGACGAGTTCTACGGCCCCCTCTATCATCTGAACGCTTCGGAGGAGCCGGAGCACCCGGACTACCCGAAGAACCCGGAATTTCAAAAGAAGTTCGGACCCCGCGGTGTGATCCACAGCTTCGCCCTTCCAAACGGCGAGCAAAAGATCGAGGATACGGGCCCGCTGACCAGGAAACGGATGGAAACTGTTGATCGGGATTTTGCCGCAAGGGCTGCGGGTTTCATTGAAAAGCAGCACAAAGCCGGCAAACCCGTCTTCGTCTGGGTGAATTTTACCCATATGCACTTTAGGACCCATGTCCCTGAGGATATCATGGGGCAGTCAGGGCGCTGGCAGAGCGTCTATCACGATGCCATGATCGAACATGACCGGAACGTGGGTACGGTGCTCGACAAACTTGATGAACTGGGTATGGCTGAGAATACTATTGTCATGTACGGCACCGATAACGGTCCACACATGAACACCTGGCCCGATGCCGCCATGACGCCGTTCCGCAACGAGAAGAATTCCAACTGGGAAGGTGCCTACCGCGTTCCCGCCATGGTGCGCTGGCCCGGTAAGATCAAAGCTGGCTCGGTCTCCAACGACATCATGTCGCACCTGGATTGGATGCCCACCTTGCTGGCTGCAGCCGGGGACCCCGATATCAAGGAAAAGCTAAAGAAAGGCCACAAAGCCGGTAAAAAGAAATTCAAGGTGCACCTGGACGGATACAACTTTCTGCCCTATCTGACCGGTAAGGCGCAAAAGAGTCCCCGTGAGGAGTTCTTCTACTTCTCCGACGACGGTGATCTGACGGCGCTGCGCTTCGACAACTGGAAAATTGTTTTCGCCCAGCAAAGAGCGCCGGGCACTATGTTGGTCTGGGGTGAGCCGTATGTACAAACACGGGTTCCTTGGCTCTTCAATCTGCGCACGGATCCGTATGAGCGGGCATCCATCACGTCGAACACGTACTGGGACTGGTGGCTGGATCGGGCATTCCTTCTGGTGCCGGCGCAGGCCTATGTCGGTAAGTTCCTGGCAACGTTTAAGGAGTTCCCGCCGCGGCAGAAGGCGGCCAGTTTCACCATCGACCAGGTTATGGAAAAGCTTATTCCCCCGGCACCCTAATTCGTTGCATGACATGGAAGCCGGTGTTGTAACCTTCATCAATCAAAAGAGTGGAAGATAAACATGATAGGTACCTATAAAATATTCAGGCAAATTATCGATTTACCTATTTCACAAATCCTAAAATATTGGGATACACCCTGTTACGGCACACAACCTTAAAATTTTTCCTTATTCCGTTCTCGAAAAGGGAATTCTTATCAAAATTGGAGGTCTGCTAATGAAAATCCATTTAATTAAAATCTATTTGCTCATAATCGGTGCAGCAATGACATGCTTTCCAATTACAAGCCTTTACGCACAATCGGTGACGATTCATTACGGCACGGTTGAACACGTCCAGACCATAAGCAAGGATGCCAAGCATGCTGGCGGTGCCTTGGCGGGCGGCGTTATCGGTGCACTGATAGGCCCCCGCCGTCACAGAGGTATCAGGGCCCTGGCCGGTGCCGGCATCGGCGCTGCCGTACAGGGATCTGCAACCAGTGGCACACAGCAACAATACACTGTGAGCCTGGTAAGTGGCGGCACAACCATCATCAACACGGAACAGCAGGATATAAGGACTGGCGACTGTGTCTCGATAGAACAGGGATCGTATTCCAACATTCGTCGTGTCTCGAGTGTGCACTGCGAAACGAAGACACAGATTCCACAGCATCACAAGTCAATATCTATCGACTGTGAAAAAGCCAAACACGAGCTGACTAATGCAGAAACCGATGAGGCAACCACCATGGCAGCAAAGAAAGTCAGAATACTTTGTGAAGATTGAGATTATATAAGCATTTGTTTTTTTAATTTAGGATCAAAGGGAAGGAGAAAATCATGAATGAAAAAGACAGTCAACCGAACGAGCGCAAAGCCGCCAAACAAAGCCGTCGCTCTTTTCTGAAGGCCGGTGCCACCGCGGCCGGTGCTGCACTGCTGGGAGCAGCGGTAAAGGTAACACCCGCTACTGCCACGGACCAGGCCCAAGATAATCTTGAAGAGGTGCAGTTGCTGTTTGTCCAAAATTCAGACGATGTTGTCCTGGAAAAAGGAAAGATGACGTTGAAAGGGATCAGTCCGACGACGATTTTCTTTTCAGATCGACCGAAGCGGATAGCAGGGCACATGGCCACCGAAGAATTCGTGGTTGATTGGAAAGAAGGAAAAGGCAAAAACAGTTTTGTCGATGATCCTCCGAACTCAACCTTATCGATTTTTGGAAAGGATGAAATCGTGGACATTGTCATGGAACTGAAAAATCCCCGACTGAAAGGAAACGATCTCATTTATGACATCTCTGTGTTGGAGGAGGACCATCCGATAACATCCGGTCCCTGTTCGCTGTTTATCGATCCCGTTGGAAGGCCGCTTTCTCCGACTTCCGTTGCCGGGGTGCATCGGCGACACAGGCGACGCGCCAGACGACGTCATGAAGTGATTCGATAATTCAGCACCTCTATCGGCAAAAAAAGCTCAAGCAAGGATTCAAGCGTTAATATAATCATAGAGGGATCATAGCAATACAGAAAAGCAATGATGTTGAAAATTTAAATATTAAAAAAAAGGAGGCCGAAAATGATGAAAAGAAAATACCTTATTATTGTCGCTGCTTTGGTCTTGGCGATTGGAAGCGGAATTGGACTTTACGTGTCAGGCAAGGGTTTGTCTG
>MAXL01000174.1 GCA_001751005.1 Desulfobacterales bacterium S5133MH16 | reverse complement strand
GTCCAACTTCTGCGTTGTGCTGCATTTCGTAATCATTCAACGTACGATAAGTACGCCTCATGATTACAAAATTTGCACGCCTTGAATTTGAACTTTTTGCGAAACCGTCTAAATCGGACTTTCTACGAAAACATCATACCTTAGACTAAAAAATCTTTAACGCCGGACCACTTCTGGCTTGAAACCTTCTTTCTCTAACTCTTTGGCGAGTATTTCAGCCTCTTTTTCTGTCCGGAAGGCTCCGACCAAGAGCCTTATTTTGTTATTGTATAATCTGTCCAGGACGCTGTAAGCCAGGTATTCTTTTGATCGAAGATCTGCCTCAAGTTTTTTTAGTTCTTCGTTTTTAGATGAAATCCCGATCTGAATGGCATACGGCATCTTAACTACAAAGGCATGAACATACTCTTGCTTTTTCAATTCAAAAGCCACCTGTTGTGCTTCTTCAACGGTCCGATAAAATCCGATGAATACACGATACCAATCTCCCTTTCCGGAAATATATGCATGGGAAACGAATCCGGAATTACCTTTGTTTCTTATTTTCATTGCTTCCCGAATAGATGCTTCCTTATTCTTACGAGAACTGACTTGAATCGTATAAGGATAAAAATCTTGATGTATAAGGGCATCGTGTCTGTTTAATTGCTGTGTGTTGTCTTGATTATTGTTAAGTTCCGAAGCCTTTTGAGCCAATTTTAGGGATGTGATGCTGTTAGCTTTATCTCTGCTCCGTTGCATCAGCACATCCACTTCTTTCAATTTCTTAAGCTCGTCCCGGGCTTTTGCCAGTTCAGCTTCCAATGCCCTAAGCCGTTGGGTGCCGGTCACTATATCGGAGGACTGTTTCCGAGTAACTGCAAGGAGTTTGTCCTTTTCTGCAACATAAGAGGAAAGTTCGGCAACATAAGAGGAAAGTTCGGCTTGCAAACCATTAATACGTTCCAGCATGGCGACGTACAGTGTTGCGTTCTCTTTTTCCTCAGGGGTTAGCGGCAGTCCGAGATAGACGTTCAGCCAAAAACGTGCTGCGCTGGTGTCGATTTCCGAGTTGGCCGGATGAATATTGAGCAATGCAGCCTTCCAGACCGCGCCTTTATAATAACTTGTGGAAGGATACCGCTCGGCCACAATCGCATACTCTTGGGCGGCTTGGTGATACGATGATGAATTCTCTAGCGCAGCAGCGCGTTCCATGTGACTCCGGGCTTGCGATTCAAGCTTGAAATCGCGAAATTGCGACACACAACCGGCGAGGAAAAAGCATAAAATTATAACTATTACATTACGGCCTTCCATGAGCAAGTCCTTACTCCTAATTCTAAGCGGGAATTGCCGGGCCTTGAAATTCCTCAGGCGAGACCGGCAGTTCAACCGTAAATGTCGAACCGCCATTAACGGTGCTTTCGGCATAAACTTTACCGCCGTGCCCTTCGGTAAATGCCTTGACAAGAGCCAAACCCACTCCGATTCCCCCGCTCTTTATTCTGCCTGTATTGCTGGCTCGATAAAATTTTGTAAATACTTTGGGGAGTTCCTCCGGAGTGATCCCGATTCCCGAATCCTGAATCTCTATAAATGCACCCATGGTGCATGGACCTAGTTTCACCCTGACTTTTCCATCATTTCGTGTGTATTTGATTGCGTTACCGAGAAGGTTGCTGACAACGATAGATATTTTTTTTGCATCCACCATGACTTTAGGGGAAGGGAGTGCAACCAACTCTACAGTTATATTCTTATGTGCAGCAATGAGCTTTGCATCTTCAACAATAGGTTCAATGGGCTGGAGAAGATCTGTCCATTCCATGTAGTATTTCATCATGCCGGAATCAATCTTCGCGAGATCAAGATATTGTTTGCTGAAGCCTGCCAATTTTTTGATTCCCCCACGAATGGTGTCAAGCATCCGGAGCTGTTCAGCATTCAGCGGACCCGAACTTTGGTTTTTCAACATGTCGTGTGTTGAGAGCATCACCTGTAAGGGGGTTTGAAGCTCGTGCGAAATCTGCTGCATCATTTGAGTTCTATGTTTATTTATATTCTTGATTTTGACGCTCATGTTATTGACAGCATCGGCAAGCAAGGCCATTTCATCATTAGAAGAAACTTTGACCTTCTCAAAATTACCCCGCGCAATCTGCTCAGTCCCTCGTATAAGATCATCTATAGGACTGGTGATGGTACGGGCAATAATCAAGGCGGCTAAAATAGCGGTCAGCAGGCTCCCGGCAATCAACAACAGGGCGATTTTGGCGGAACGGTTTGTCGATGTTTCAATCCTGGACATGGCATTCCCAATGGAAACCTGATTGGTGCTGATAAGGTGATCAAGAGACCTGTAAAGAGTTTTTAAGCTGTCCGACCTCAGGTTGTCACGCACCGGATTGTACTTGAAATCTTGACTATCTCTCTCGCTTTGCATGCTGGCAACAAATGATTCATGAGCCTGGCGCATGTTCCTGATAAGGGAACGCTCTATCTCGTCTAACTGAGCCTTCGGCAACGAACTCAAGTATTGGTCAAATCGTCGGCTCGTTGCAATGAATATGGAAAAATAGGTCTCATCACGGGAGATAAGATATTTCTGGGCATAGCCGTTTTCATCTTGGAGTATGGCATCCAGTTGCTTGGCAAGGTCTACTACCTGAACATCAGAAGTAAGGGTGATTTTAGCCGCATTCGAAACCGTATTCAACTCGAACAGGATAAAAGTGCTGGTAATGATCATTATAACGATAACAGCGCCAAAACCGAGCATCATCTTTCTGTAAATAGTCATCTTCACAATGCTGAGGCTCCAAAGAATCTGTTTTGCATAAATACGGGAATAGGCTATAACCGACTATAATTGCTATTCAGATATCAGAAATAAACCAGACAGTCAATTCGTAAACAACGAGAGACCTTTGAAAGAGGTTTGCTTAGTTGGCTTGGCTCATCCCGCCATGGCCGTAGAATAATGGAACACTGGAAAAGACCCGACTGGCTTAAGCGAGTACACACGGGTTAATCTCGTAAACAGGCGAACCCGCCTTGGCTACATCAGATAACGCCCTCAGCTTTGGGCTGATCACTCCGCCAGCCTTTAGAATGGCTATTAAGGTATCTACGCTTTGGTTCACTTTTGCCCTGGCACATGCCTGCCTTATCTGAAAGGCATTGATAATATTAAAATGAGCAAGTCCGTTCATCTTCTTCAGAAGATCGGGTATTCGACTCCGTAAGGTTTCATCCGTATCTGAGAAGAGTTCAGTCAATGCAAAGTCCGGATCCCACTGACCGGTTCGACGAGCGGATTTTATGAGGTGTTTGACCACATTTGGCAGTTCATAAATCTCACCGTGGTCCAACACCAGGAGGCGATCATCCCATTCCCCGCATTTCGATGATCTGACCGGTACGAGCAGCCTCCATTCCCAGCAAAGGAGCAAGACATCTTCCGTGTTACCCCCGCTTATTTCTTCCACTTCTGAAAAAGATATTCTGCCCTTCTCACAGGCGTTGTTGATGATCAACGCTGTTTCGGCAGTCAACTCATCGCTTTCGAGAAAGGCGCTCAGTGCAGTCTGCAACCCGTGGATGGGATCACCATCAGGATTTATTTCCCTTGATTCCTCTATAATATGTCCTTGCTTTGAAAGAAATTTGCTCATCATTTAATACATCAGAACTTATTGAAAAGTTATTTACCTACTTATTGATGTCCCGGATGTCTTTTCCAATTGACCATGCATCCCCAATATTTTTCCCGATGCCATGATAAGTTTTAGATGAAGTTGCATATATAATCGGTTTGACCTTTTCTATATCAGGATTTCCATTTGCATCCATTACACTCTCATCAACCTTGACATCAACAATTTCACCAATAAACTGAGTATGTAATCCGATTTCAAATGTATGAAGAAGCTTGCATTCTAATATAAAAGGAAATTCTTTTATATATGGCGCGGTTACCAAATCACTTTTTATGGGGGTAAGACCCGTGGCTGAAAATTTATCCGATGTTTTACCAGATGCTGATCCAAAATAATCACATTCTTTAACATACTTTTCAGATGGAATATTTATAGTATATGCTTTGTTTTCTACAATATTACCATAGCTGTATGTTGCTTTTCTCAGCGATACCGTAACGCATGGGGGCTC
>MAXL01000173.1 GCA_001751005.1 Desulfobacterales bacterium S5133MH16 | reverse complement strand
CTTCGCCTGGATCGCTCTGCCAAAAGGCCTGATTCCTCCAAGGTTGAAGCAAAGGTATAATCATCCACATAATGCCCGGAAATATTGAGCTGCAACAAGTTGCTCGGCGACACAGTCGCAGAAAGTCGATAGAGCTGATCCACACTATTCAGCTCATCGTGGTCATGGTATTCCACGATATCCCAGGCGCATGCGGCTTGCCACCGTGCCCGGTCTGTTCGTCCGTTCAGTTTAAGCGCTGGTGAAATCAGGTGTTCAAAATCATCAACATCTCGGAAATAAACATTATCGTTGTATGTCTCCCGAGCTTTGACAGATGGCGTGATAACATATTCTGCAGCCCTGACAGGCAGCGCTATAAAACAGCCCAGACATAAACAAAACAAAATCCTGAACATCGAACAAAGCCATCGGAATACCACCGGAAATCCTCCCTGCAAACGGGGTATGCTCAAGGAACAACGACTGTATCGCCACGCTTGAGGCAAATATTTTGCACCAGGTTTTTACCATCGGCTACCTTGCTATAGTTAAACTTGAAGGTTTTCTGTCCGCCGTTCTCTTGTCTGATAATCAGGATATCATCCTTGTTTGCAAAGGGCGTTGTCCCGCCGGCCATAGCCAGCGCCTGTATGACCCTTAGGGTTGTGCCCATAATATACACCCCTGGCTTGAAAACCTTGCCCACCACATAAACCTTGGGGCTCCCAACCAGCACAAGTATGACACTCACTGACGCATCCGGAACAAATGCCTTCATCTTGTTTTTTACAGCCTGACGCAATTCTTCCACGGTCCGTCCCTGTGCCTGGATGTCGCCGATGAGAGGAAAGGAGATCTTGCCATCGGGCATCACTAGCACCTTCCTGGTCAGGGCTTCATCCTTCCACACAGAAATCTCCAGCACATCCTCAGGGCCAAGACAAAATGGCGTTAGTTGGCTTTTCTGATCCGCGCCGTACAGAGGCCCCGCATACCCACATGTAAACATGAGTAAAAATAAAACGAAAGAAATCTTACGCATCGTGATCATCGCACTAATTATCCTTATCCTTTCTTCATTATTTACCTTTTTCAAAATAAATCTTTAAAATTCCGGGCCTCCTTCATTGATCAATGCTCTTCCGTTAATACTTTGATCTTCGCTTTGGCTACTTTCGGCAGGCTGGGTTGAACGAAGCGAAAGCCAACAATTTTAAGTTGTTGTTAGGTTTCGGGACTCCGTACTTCAAGCCAACATGCTAAAATATAACCAATTGAAAATAAAATGTATTTCTAAATCAAAGTATTAGCGGAAAAGCATCGTTTTTTAAATACCACAACATTTAGACTTATGCGCCATGTACTATCCGCTTTGCGCAAACATAGCTCCGCTCCTTCGATTACATCAAATATTACAGCAACATGTTTAATCATTATCAATAGTTATATCATGGAACCGACAAAAAAATTGAATATCTCCTGAACTACAATTTTTTTTGGTAATGACAAAAATATAGAAACTTTGCGAAAAGTCAATAGGGATTTTACTGGTTTTAATCAAAAAACATATCAGCATCGAAAATAAACTTGCTTTCCGCTTGATAACTGTTATATTATTTATCCAATCAATAATGGCTCGTCCTTAATTGGCTGGCCGGTTTCGTTCTAAAGGAAGGATCCATTTGTCAAAGTGGCATCCTGAAGTCTGGGACTATGAGAATTTTTTGAAAGGAGGATGTTAACTATGGCTAATGGAATTGTAAAATGGTTTAATAGCAGCAAAGGTTATGGATTCATTGAGCAGGAAGATGGGCCGGATGTATTTGTTCATCATTCAGGAATCAATGCAAGCGGTTTCAAGGCTCTTAATGAAGGCGACCGAGTTACTTTTGACATTGAGCAGGGACAAAAAGGTCCTGCTGCCGTAAATGTCACTGTAGTTTAGGGCAATATTGCCGAGTTAAAAAAGGGTATTCCATCAATTAAGGGGGAATGCCCTTTTTATTACGGATCATCTCGTAATTCCTGATAACGGGATAATCATTCACGAAATACGGTCAAACCTTTTAGGGTCGCTCTGGCAGAGCCCGAGGTTTAATTAAGACCTGCACTGTTTTGTAGGGACTACCCTTTTCCCGGAGCGACATCGTTACGCAAAGCGGTATTTGCCGCATTAAAACAGCTCACACCCGGAATAATCCGTTGATTTAGAACTGCGAACTCTTCCATATACCGGACGGCTCTCCATAGATAAAAAGATCGCCGCTGCCTAATACTGCAACAGTTTTTTCGGCAGCAATAGCGGAACGGATCCCGGAAATCAGTTTTGCCGGTTTTTCCCTGTTTTGTTCACAAGTTATCCTTTCATCCTTGTCCTTTATTCTGGAACAATCTTTTTCGTAAGTTCGCCACCCGCTCAAAGAAATGTCCAAAAATTCTTTTCCTTTTTCGGATCAAAACCTGCCGGCTTTTATGCTGAATCATTCTTTCAGGCACCCCTGTTTTTTTTCTTAAAATATGTGTAAAACAAAACACCTAATCCTATGGTTCCCAATCCAAACAACGAGGTAATCGGCCTGCTTTTTATGCAAAAATAGACAATCCATAAATTGCCCAGGATAAAAACCAATGGGGTTACAGGATATCCAAAAGTTTTATAACTACGCTTTAGATCAGGCTTTTTTATCCTGAGGAGCATCATTCCGACCACAGTCAACATGGCGCACAGTGAAAGTG
>MAXL01000172.1 GCA_001751005.1 Desulfobacterales bacterium S5133MH16 | reverse complement strand
TCAAGACGAATAATCCCTTGTTTTCGATCAACCTGATTCCAGATTAAATTGACACTCCCAGAGATTTTGTTATTCCTAAATCACCGAATAAATATACAGCCAGACTGTTCGCAAGCGCACCCAAGCACCCAGCCGAAAAGAAAATTAATGCCCTTTTCATTATATTTTAGTTCCCATCCTTCCTCCTTGCAATATTCATTTGGTGAATACATCCTTTAATCAAATGTAATTTGCTCTTCAGAGGGTTCCAATTCTGGAGGAAAATCGCTGAATGGAAAAGGACGCATGCTTTCGTTCAGAGTGATATATCGAAATATTCGATATCCATAGGCGGAAATTTTGTTGGAAAATTGCCGAACCGATTCATTGGGTTTCCGGGTGCTGAATAAGTAAATAAATTGAAAGACAGCCACTAATTTAACAATAACCAATACGATTCCAAGAATGAAAAGAAACAGAATGGTATAAAGCAATCGAATACCAATCTGTTTTCTTGAAACAACAGGTGTTTGTTCCCGAGATTCCTGGGTTGTCGTTTGTGTATTTTCATCGTTCGCTGATTCTGATGCCATAATACCTCCTTTAAGGTTGATTTTTTCAGAAGATGCACCGTGAACCCCCCATCTTCAATGAGGGGAGGTACGGCGCAAGTTGTGAGTTGAGATGCGTTAAACGCTACATATATTTTTTCATGTTATATTTTTTAGCTATATTAATCCTGTCAGTGTTTGTCAGTGATCTCATGTGCGATTTCCATCCGGGGCACCAATTGGCATGCCATCTCCACAATTTACCAAGAAAAGACTTTGGATTATTGTCATATTTTGCCCGAAACGCACACTTTTCGCAATTATGGTCGGACATAGAAAATCTCCGGATAAGGAAAAGAATAAAACAAAAAATCCTTGTTTTGTAATCAGAAAACCGTGATGTGGTCCAGCAAGGACGATTGTTAATAAAGGGAATCTAAAATTTGATTATTGTAAAACCATCTTCATTCACTGACACTTTTATCCTATCCGGGGTATTCCTGTCAATTGTGGAAAAATTTTCGTATTTTTAGCCAATTCGGTTAAAATGCCGGGTTGACATTACGGATGACATTTGTTATCTAAATTACAATCGCTGGTATTTTAATGGTACTGGTCGCTTCAAGGCAGTGGCAACAACATATCGTTATTTGCCCTTTTGTCACATACAAGCTGAAGTTTCAGTTTAATCTGCTCTCAAAAAGCGAATTCTTATTTTTTGGGATATAATTAATTGATAGAAAATAGCAGTGGGAGATTCACAAATGAAAATTATTTTCAAACTTATATTCTTTGTGGCTGTTGCCTATGTATCCCAATTCGTCTTTCTTTCATCGGCTTCGGCCGAATTAATTGAACCCACGCACAATTTTGGGGAAAAAACCGAGATGACATCAAGGTTGACGATCCTCAGTGAGCCTCCAGGACTTAAAATCTCTCTCGACGGTAAAGGCTTGGGAAAAACACCGGCATTTATGCTGGAAGTCAAGCCCGGAATCCATGAACTGCGGGTTAAAGATTCAGAAACGGAGATTTATCTCGAGCCGGGAAAAACCTTAAAAATCAGTTTGTTCAAAAACGAATTTGTTCAAATTCAGGTTGAATCCAAAGTGGTGGAAAAACAGCAGCCGGACCTCGAACAACAAAAACAAGTTTCCGTTCCCCCGGCTGTCCAGCCGTCTCCGGCGGAAGTGCGAACCCAGGAGAATAGGGATCGGGCCAAGGACAGATGGATGAGGTTCGTTAATGGAAGCTCGCCTTCCTTTTGAATTCCAAAGGCGTCACCTTTTACTCGTCAGCGCTGTTTTTTTGAACGTTTTCGTAAAGCCCAGATGAGTGAAACCGCCATTGCCACCAGAAGCAGTGTATAAATTACCAGGCGTTTCAGTCTTAATTCAAAAATCCCACTTTCATAATAGCCCTTGATAATGGCCCGGCCCCATGAATATTTTGTCAGGATCAGGTCGCGAAAATCGGAGAATCTCCGCAGCCGGTTTACTCTGGAATCATTTTTAGAAATGTCTATGGAATCCAGGTTCAAATCATTCTCATACTCGATATCTATCAAACGGGTCTCACCCGGTGGAATGGAAATCCTACAAAAAAGGTCGGCGCCTGACCTTTCATAGGGATGGGATCTGCCGTTAACTGTTACTTTTTTTATCGCCGGAGAAAAAGGCTCCTTCTTTCTAAAAAAATAAGCCGTCTCATGATCACTGTTATTTTCCAGTTCAATACATTTGCTGAAGGAGCGGACATCATAATTGCCGTCATCTCTTTTTCTCATTAAATATGTGTGCTGTGCCAGCTCCCCCATACTTACCCAGTTGACTTCTGGCTGAAGGCGATTGACAAGTTCAGCGGTTTTATTAAAGGTATCTATACCGTTTTCAAATAAATGGTGGTGTCCGGAAAAAAGTAATGGATTACCCAGAAACAGATAAATGGCAATTTCGATTTCTTTCAATCTGAGTGATGAAGATCTGTCAAAACTTAAAAAGTTACCGAACCGAGTCGTAAAGGGTCTCAGCCGAAATAGATAATCCGAAGGGATTTTCGCCCCCACGGGAACATTGATTATGTTTAAAGTTGCTAAAAAATTGTACTTCTTTAGCAATTCCAAAGTTTTTTCAGGTGCAATTCCGTGAGGGAAGACCATAACGAGGTCATAGGGGGTTCCTGTTAGCTGCTTGAACTCCTCCATTCTGGATAGTGCCTGTTGAATGTTGTTTTCGTGTTCTTCGATCGATTTTGCTGGCCAAGGATCATTGCTATTCGTTTGGTATTTATAAAATTCATAATGATCATGGTTGTTACCGTGAATGCATATCGAAAATTTATCCGGATGATCACGGAAGACGGAAACGACCTCCGACTCACTGCGGTCATAGTTCCAAGGGATAAAAGAGATCGTGGTGTGAAAATCGGTTTTTTCCATTTCTTTTAAAAGCCCGATGTAGCTGAAATACCCATACGGCTCTGTCAGCCAGGGATCGTCAATGGCAAGGTTGGCGTACTGTCCCGGACTTTGCCAGCAGTAATCACCGCATATGGTTCGCAGAAACATGGCAATCGCCAATACCGAGGAATAACCCTGGTTTTCGTTCAGCAAACCGGATTCAGATT
>MAXL01000171.1 GCA_001751005.1 Desulfobacterales bacterium S5133MH16 | reverse complement strand
TATGGGCCAGCGGACTTTCAATAAGCGCATCGTTTGGTGTCCGCGACAATAATGAAGCCAGCTGGACCCAGGTGCTTGAAATGGCAGAATTCATGAGTGATTGCACTGCTATTCCCATTCTGCTGGACGGTGATACGGGATATGGTAACTTCAACAACCTGCGGCGCCTCGTCAGGAAGCTTGAACAGCGGGATATTGCCGGTGTCTGCATTGAAGATAAGCTTTTTCCCAAAACCAACAGCTTCCTCAGTGAACGCCAGCCACTTGCCGGTATTGATGAGTTTTGCGGCAAAATAAAAGCAGGTAAAGACACCCAGAGAGATGATGACTTCTGTATCATAGCCCGTGTGGAGGCATTTATTGCCGGGTGGGGACTGGAAGAGGTAATGAAACGCGCCATGGCCTACCACCAGGCCGGTGCTGATGCAGTGCTTATACATAGTAAAATAGACTCCTGTGAAGAGATCGAGTCATTCATGAGAGAGTGGGGCAACCGTGGGCCGGTCGTCATTGTTCCGACAAAGTATTACAAAACTCCGACACAAACATTCAGAGACCTTGATATCAGTCTGGTAATATGGGCAAACCATCTTATGAGGTCGGCAATAAGTGCAATGCGGCAAACAGCTATGCATATATACGATTTACAGTCCTTACATGAGGTGGAAGATCGCATCGCCACCCTGGCCGAAGTCTTTGAATTACAGAACGCAAATGAGTTGCAGCAAGCAGAAAAGAAATACCTCCCTCCAACCGCAGGAAATTCAAAATGACCAGCGCCCAAGATTTTTTACATTCATGTTTGGACCGGGGCTTTAGCTTTTATACAGGGACTCCATGTTCATATCTTAAACCGATTATTAACTATGTCATTGATAACAAAGAATTTAGTTTTATCAATGCTACCAACGAAGGGGATGCCGTCGCCTTGGCTTGCGGCGCAGTCATGGCCGGTAAGAGAAGTGTTGTCATGTTCCAGAATTCCGGACTTGGTAACGCCTTAAACCCGTTAACATCTCTGAATTATACATTCAAGATTCCGCTGTTACTTATTGTTACCCTTCGCGGTGAACCTGCCGGCCCAAAAGATGAACCGCAGCATGAACTCATGGGGGAAATTACAACGGCTTTGCTGGAAACCATACGAATCGGATGGTCGTATTTTCCAGACTCAAGCGACAAAATTTTGGCAGCTCTTGAACATGCAGATGCATTCATGACAGAAGAACGGCTTCCTTTTGCATTTGTCATGCGAAAAGGCGCTGTCGAACCTTATAAACTGAACTCATTCGATAAAACCAGACCCATACATCATACTGTTTCCCATGAAGAAAACTTCCGCTTCCCGTACAATAAAAGGCCGACCCGCAACGAAGCACTAAAAATAATCCAATCAATTTCAGGTAAAGGAACCGCGGTCATTGCAACAACAGGTTTTAACGGGCGTGAAATGTATATGCTCGATGACCGTAACAACCAGCTTTACATGGTCGGTTCCATGGGGTGCGCGCTTTCTATTGGAACCGGTATCGCTCTTCACAAACCGGGGCTAAAAGTAATTGTGGTTGACGGCGATGGAGCATTGCTTATGAGAACAGGCGCCATGGCAACAACGTGCTCTTGCTCTCCACACAATTTAATTCACATTCTTCTCGATAATGAGATACACGAATCAACCGGCGGACAGAGGACTCTATCCAATAATGTCTCCTTTCCGGTAATCGCGAAGGGTTTTGGATACACGCATGTATGCTCCACCGATGTGCTCGATGAATTTAAAAGCTGCCTGACGCAGTCAATGGAGCAGAATGGGTCTGTCTTTATACATCTCAAAACTCGCCCGGGGGTTCCGGCAGGTTTAGGCCGGCCGTCGGTTAAACCGGTACAGGTCAAAGAACGATTCATGGAATACCTCGGAAATTTTCAGTAAAAGGAGTAATATGTTTAACGTTCGACAAGCAGTAATATTAGGGGCTGGGCTCGGGTCCCGTCTCAGAGGCATACTCGATGACCGTCCCAAAGGATTTTTAAAATTGGGAAACGGACCGATTGTCGAGGAATCGATTGCCAAACTTGTTCGCACCGGAATAACCGATATTGTGATTGTAACCGGCTATTGCCATGAGTTCTATGATCAACTTTCCGAAAAATACCCCTTTGTCCGTACGGTACTGAACCCGGATTTTGCAACAACCGGCAGCATGCTGTCTCTCTATAACGCCTATCAGAATGTCAATAGTGATTTTCTGCTTTTAGAGTCCGACCTGGTTTATGAGTATAATGCCCTGCAAACACTCCAGAATTCTCCTAAGGATAATTGCATATTACTCTCTGGTAAAACCGGAGCGGGTGATGAAGTCTACGTTGGTGTCAGCGATGACAGAGTCGTTAACATGTCAAAACGCCGTGATGACATTAAATGCCTGGGAGGCGAGCTGGTAGGTATCTCAAAGATCTCGCTGGAACTATATAAGCACATGACGGATGTTGCCCCAGAAAAATGTAAGCATAACAGTCAATATCAGTACGAAGATTGCCTTGCAGACGTAAGTGATAACATCGCCATCCATTACCTGTGCATAGAAAATCTGGCATGGATAGAGATAGACGATGAAAATCATCTAAATAAAGCCCGTGAAAAGATCTACCCTTTAGTTGAACAAAGAGACTCAGAAATAATTATCTC
>MAXL01000170.1 GCA_001751005.1 Desulfobacterales bacterium S5133MH16 | reverse complement strand
TCGTGCGGTTATCCAGCCCACATGGCCCAGGATACCGATCACCGGCAGGTTGAAAACAATTTGCAGTAAAAATCCGCTCATGATTTTCGAAGACTTGTCTATTTCGTTGTCCAGCGAATCGCTCCAGAGGGTGTTAAGATCCCCGTCCAGGATATCACGATCCGGGAGAACGTCTTTAATCCTTCGCACGGATTTGTCAAACCGGGCTTTAACAAGAGATTCGGCAATGTCCGGCCATTCTTTGGAAATGGAAAGACGGTAATCCCGTATGGCAGCATCCACTCTATGGCTTTTGCCGGTTTCAGCCACTGACGCCCGTGATTCTTTAAAATGGCGAAACGAAGAAACCATACCTGCCAACTGGCGAAAAGGGTTGCCGAATCTGAACATTGCCGCAATGCCGGTGCCGAAAATCAAAATGCGCGCCCATATGGCGATGAGCCATCCCACCGGCCCCAGCCACCGGTTGGCCAGTTTTTGATACAGCAGTACATTAACGCCGAACCGCTGTCTGGAGTTCTTATTTTTAAAAGCAAAAAGGGCATCCTTTACCGCCTTTGTTTCCGCCTCATGGATATTCTCTTTGGCAGCTTCAAGCTTTTCCAGGTCTTTTTCAACT
The DNA here is from genome assembly GCA_001751005.1 of Desulfobacterales bacterium S5133MH16. Lineage (GTDB taxonomy): Bacteria > Desulfobacterota > Desulfobacteria > Desulfobacterales > UBA11574 > S5133MH16. The sequence goes on along the minus strand of MAXL01000170.1, from coordinate 3,252 downwards.
TCAACCCGTGTTTCTTCAAAGATGTAATTCCGCAGGCTTTCGGCATTTTCCAGTCGTCTGTCGATCACAAAGCCCGGACGATTGAATGAGCCGAAAATCATCTGCCGGAGCGCTTCAAACTGATCAAAATCGTGCAGAGGCTCTGCTGTGGGGTCCCACTCCGGATTGCGCAAGTGTCGACGTGCGGAAATGCACAGCACCGTTTGAACCGGTCTGTCCCAGGCATTTTTAATAAACTCTAAAAATTCGGGCAGTATCTTTTCTTTAAGCTCGTTTTCGTCCTGACGGTCACACTTGTTAATTACAACCACAAGAGAATCCCCGCCAAAAAAGCGCACATAAGATGCCAGAAAATCCACATGGTCTCTTCTTTTAGGATTTTCCGAATCAAAAACGCAGATGAGTATGTCTGAAAGTGCTATGGCGTTATGCACCATGGGAATCTGCTTTTCGTATTCGTTGCTGTCCGTATCCGGTGTGTCGATCAATATCACGTGATCAAGGGATGTCGCCATATGACTCGATCGAGTCTCAACATTCTCCATGCCTAACCGTTGACTCAATTGACCGGCATCGCTCTTTTCCCGGCAAAAAACAACGATGTTCCGGGTAGTGGGACGCAGATTCCCTGCCTCGGACAAGCCGTCGACTTCCGCCAGAGCATTCAATAGCGTGGATTTGCCGGAGCCGCACGGGCCGATCAGGGTAACAAGAAGTTTGCGTTCAAAACGTTCCTCAAGATCTGTGATCATGCGGAGCACTTGGTCGCACTGTTTTTTTAGGGCTGCACCGGGCTGCCACATGGGCGCCTGGTTCATCACATCCCCGAACATCCTCACGTCATTTTTATACCCTTCAATCCTGCCGAGTGCTCTTATTAATCCGGTCTGCCGATTTGAAATCGTCATGATACCATCGCCTTTCCACACGCTTCAATGTTGACTTGTATCTGATTTATCAGGGTTTCCGCCTCATCCACGGCATCTTTTGCCGCCCGAATTATCCCGCCGGTAATCTCCTGTTCGAAAAGATCCTTCACCTCTTTAAGTTTGTTGTTTAACCATGCCTGAACAATAGGGCCCAGCATGTCATCGATCTGCTTCTGATCAGCCTTTTTAAGACCGGTGGTAGCAGGAATTGCAACAAGGGCATACAGGTCATGCAGTCCGAACAGTCCGGTGAGCTTGACCTTGATTCCCATGGCGCCCACCGGATCGCCGGTTGAAAGAATATAAGTTACAGCCACGGTTGCCGGTACCACATTTAAAAAGGCGGAAAACGTCTGCCGGATCTTGGTCCAAATCCCCATTTTGCTGCGGAAACTTTTTGCCAGATCTTTCAGCTCCTGCTCGATTCCCTGTGACAGATCAACAATTAAATCCCGGCGTGAAAGAATAGATTCTATCGCTGATTTCCAGTCTCTATTCCGCAATTTTTCCTGCTCCTGAAAAACAACCGGGTGAGCCGAAACAAAGAATTTTAAAGATACCTGTTTTTCTGTGGTCTCTACATGCGGATTTTGGTTGTTTTTCAGACCTTTATCTGCTCTGATCCGCTCGACGGCCTCAAGCATTTGCCTGGTCACCGGATCTTTCAGGTTGAAGGAAACCGAAATTTCAGGATTCACCGTTTTGTAGTGCATACGGTTTACGGCAGTTACAAGATCCTCTTCGACTTTGTCGGTAAAACCTTGTTGCGTCTCTATTTTCTTAGTCCCGGAAAGCTTATCTTTTACTTTTTTTGTGGTATCTAATAACACTTTAAAAGGAAGCTCAACAACTCTGCCTGTTTTGCGCATTGCTTTGACATAAGGGGGATCTGTTAGCATCCAGATCTCAACAAAACGTTTCACTACCCGGTCCATGGGGAAATGCCGCAGGGCTTCATGCACACAATGACTCTGGGCTGTCTGCAGTGTATCAAGATAAAGGCGCAGTTCATCACGGGAAATTCTAGCATGTTCCAGAAGATCTCCGGCCATGATCAGCACATCATTTAAAATCGAAGAAAGGAGCTCGAGTCTTAATTTGCTAGAATCGATGGACTGGAGGGCACTTATAAACGAAAGATCTTTTCCGCGTACAGGACGCAATGCCATGAATTGTTTGCCCTCAGCCACGGAATTATCCTCATCCGCACGATAAATCCCCAGTACGTAACGGTCTGCTTCATTACCATACAAGTTTCGGGCAACGGTCATGGCGTGTTCCTGCACCTCTTCCTGTTCAAAGCTGGGATAAACTCGGTAGACCAAAAAGCATTTTCTCATTCCGATGCCCGTAAGCATTTCTGAGATAAAATCGGTATTTTCGCGGTTGTTATAGTTGGAATTGGTGAAAACATATATAAGGATATCGGATGATTCCAGAGCCTTCAAAGTAATATCCCGGTTAATGTAAGTGCCTTTGGCTCCGGTATCAAAATCCGGTGTATCCATCAGCACCAGATTTTGAGGAACGGCGTCACTCAGAACATAAAGAGGGTGTCCGGAAACGGTGAGATCCTTTGTGTCTTTCAGGGGATCGGGTAAACATCCGAACGGCTCAAACAGGGCGGAAAAAATGTTTGGGCGATTGAAGATTTCCCGGTGCACGGAAACAAGTACGCGGCGGTTAAGCCCTGCACTGCCACCAACCGGCGAAAGATGTTCACCTATCATTGAGTTGAACAGACTCGATTTCCCTGAAGAACCGCCGCCGCAGATAGTTGCCATAACGGGAAAATCAGGAGAAAGCCGGGTAAGCAGTTTGCCGTCAACGATCTTGGTCCATGCGGCAACATCCTTGTTTCGACCAAGCCTGAGTCTGTCCTGGACACCGGGAATAGACCTTCTTAATATTTTGAGGGCATCGGTTATGTTTTGTTTATAAAGAGTTTTCATGGTAGTTGCCCGTAAGATAACACATTTTTCTTCACAAAGGAATGCTGTAATTATGCAATATTGTTGAAACCGTAAAAACAACTTTACTATAAAAGAAAGAAGGCATACATAGAACTTAGGTTCCAGGTCCGAAAGCTGATGATCATCAGGAGCAATTGATGCAAATTGAAGTGGTATGTTATTCCGGATACCGGGGTGAAGAAACGCCACGGCAAATCCGGCTGGGTGATAGAAAAATCGAGGTAAAAGAAATTCAAGATCGATGGTTGGCTCCGAACCACCGCTATTTTAAGGTTCTGGGAGACGACAATGCTATTTACATTCTTCGTCACGACTCGGAATCATGGGATTGGGACCTGACGTTCTACAAG
>MAXL01000169.1 GCA_001751005.1 Desulfobacterales bacterium S5133MH16 | reverse complement strand
TAAACGTATGGGATATAATAATGTAGAAATCGTTCCTGACGGCCTTGAAGCGGCAAATCGGAACAAGAAAAACAGTCATTATGACATTATCTTTATGGACCTTCAAATGCCGAATATGGGCGGTCTGGAAGCTACCGGGGAGATTAGAAAGTGGGAAACAAGGTCACAGCCCACGGAAAAAAATGAAAATCCAATTCTATTAGCTATCAGCTATCAGCTATCAGCTCAATCGGGACACATCCCGATTGTTGCTCTTACTGCAAATGCCATGAAAGGAGATCGGGAGATATGTATTGAGGCCGGCATGGATGACTATCTGACCAAGCCGTTCAAGCGTGAAGATATTCAGGAGATGATAAGTAAGTGGATTTCCGGAGTGGAAGCAGCACCCAAGGTTCCTAAAAAAGTAAAACTACTCCTTGTTGAAGATGAAGAAAAGATGCGCAATTCCATCATTCGGCTCCTGAGAAGAGAAATGCCTGAGGCAACGGTAATGACTGCCGGAGACGGTATAGACGCCACAGCTAGGCTTGGAAGTTTCATGCCGAACCTGATACTTACAGATATTATGATGCCACGCATGGATGGAGCGGAATTCGTCAGGTATGTCCGTAAAACCGACCGATACGCAGAAACAAGGATAATAGCAATGACAGTATTGCACAAGGATGATTCGCGGGTTTTGGATATCATAAACGCCGGAGTTGAGAAGATCCTTTATAAGCCTTTTGAAAATGAAGATATGGTTTTAGCTGTAAAAGATGCCCTTGAGGCTAACTACTCAACTATTTAACCAAATAAAGAGGGAATAAACAATGGAACTTGAAAAATTAGCGGAAAGACTTGGCCTTGATGTAGAGGACATCAGAGAGCTATTTGAACTTTACGTGGAAACCACCACCTCGGACCTTGCTGAATTAAAAGGAGCAATTGAAACAAAAGATGCACAGCTTGCCCATGCAAAGGCCCATTCCATAAAGGGCGCATCAGGCAACCTCGGCCTTGATGAAATGTATAATCTGGCAAAGGAGATTGATGACCACGCACGGGTAAATTCTTTAGATGGACTGGAGGAAATAATTCAAAGCCTCGAAGAAAAATATGACAGCCTTGTAAAAGAATTTGAGAAAAGCAATTGAACAAATAGTTGACCACTCAAACCATTATCCAGGAAAGATTAATTATGAAGATACTTATAGTAGAAGATGATCCTGTTTCCCAAAGGCTTCTGGAAAAGATTGTCCGGCGTGAAGGCTATGACACAATAACGGCAACTAACGGAAAAGGTGCATGGAAGATAGTTAAAAAAGAAAAAGTTAAGTTGGTAATTACCGACTGGATGATGCCTAAAATGGATGGACTCAAATTATGTCGGGAAATCAGGCAAGCGAACCTCCCCAGATATGTTTATATTATTTTACTGACAGCCAAAGACCAGGCTGAAGATGCCGTAGCAGCGCTTGATGCCGGTGCTGATGACTATATGAGAAAACCCTTTAACCCTGATGAGCTAAAGGCCAGGATACTTGCCGGCAAGCGTATTATTGAGCTGGAAGATAGCCAGAAAAATGCCAATGCTCAGCTTCTCCAGTCTGAAAAAATGGCTTCAGTGGGCCAGCTTGCCTCAGGCGTAGCCCATGAAATCAACAATCCAACCGGGTTTGTAAGCAGCAATCTAAAAACATTGACCGATTATCAAAACGACATTAACAACCTGATAAAGCTTTACAGAAAATTAGTTACGGATTTAAAAGAAGCTAACCTGGGAAACCTGTCTTCCGACATCGAAAAGCATTTAGAGCAAATCGCAAGCCTTGAAGATGAAGCTGACATCGATTTCATACTCGAGGATATTATGGATCTGATTTCAGATTGCGAAGAAGGAACTGAGCGGATTAAAAAAATTGTCCTCGACCTGAAAGATTTTGCTCACCCCGGGGAAGACAAAATACAATCCACAGATATAAATAATGGAATTGAAACAACGCTGAATGTTGTATGGAACGAGTTAAAATACAAGGCTATCGTAAATAAGGAATTGGGAAAGCTGCCTATGGTAAAATGCTATCCCCAGCAGCTTAACCAGGTTTTTATGAACCTTTTCATAAATGCTGCACAGGCCATAGAAAAGCATGGAGAAATCAGCATTTCGACCTGGGCCGATAACGGATTTGTGAAAATAGAAATAGGAGATACCGGATCAGGTATTGACAAGAAAAATCTTGGCAGGATTTTTGATCCGTTTTTTACAACCAAGGATGTAGGTAAAGGAACAGGACTGGGCTTGAACGTTGCGTATAACATTATTAAAAAGCACAATGGTACTATTGATGTTAAAAGCCAGGTGGGCAAAGGGACTGTTTTCAAAATTGGGGTGCCGGTTAACTTAAGTAAATGAATGAGATATGTTTGACTTGTGGGAGAACCATTATGGATTCTAAAACAATGATGAAAAAGCTGGAACGGATCGAAGATCTTCCGACGCTGCCTACAATCCTTTTTGAGGTTAACAGGCTGCTTGAAGATATTAACACGTCTGCTAAAAAGCTGAGTGACACTATAAAAAAAGATCCCTCCATGGTCGCAAAAATATTGAAGCTGGTGAATTCAGCTTTTTACGGCTTCAGATCCAGGGTCAGCGATATTTCCAATGCCGTTGTACTGTTGGGATTTAATACTATCAGAAACGCTGTTATCTCTGTTTCTATAATAAAAGCATTTTCCGGTAAAAAGGAACTGGAGGGCTTTGATATAACCGAGTTCTGGAAACACTCGATTGCAGTTGCTGTGACAAGCAAGCGACTTGCTGAAAAATGCCGGGTTGAGGCCCCTGATAGCTGCTTTGTAGCCGGCCTGCTTCATGATATCGGCAAGCTTGTTTTATCACAGTACTTTCAAGATCTTTTTACAAGGGTATGGATAACAGCTCAAAAAGAAAACCTGACCTTTTATGAAGCGGAAAAAAAGGAAATTTCTGTAAAACATCCTATGATAGGAAGTTTTCTTGCAAAAAAATGGCAGTTTCCGGACCATCTGGTTGATGCTGTTAAATGTCATCATGCTGTTCTGAAAAGTGTCAGTAATTATGAGATGGTTCTCATTGTTTACGGGGCAGATATTATTGTGAATCACTGTGCAATGGAACCTGAAAAATTAATAGACTTATCTGCTGTCCATCCTGATGCAGTTGAGATGCTTGGGTCTTACATGGAAAACACCGGCGAGTGGTATGAAAAGCTTAAAGCTGAAATCGAATCGGCATGTGGCTTTTTCCTTAAAGAAGAGGAGTAAATAAAGCAATAATCGC
>MAXL01000168.1 GCA_001751005.1 Desulfobacterales bacterium S5133MH16 | reverse complement strand
TCGGTCAAACGCACCCTTATGCGCATTATCCTGGCATTTTTTAATAACCCCTGACTCAGGATGCGGCCTAACAGAGAGCTATCCACATTACCTCCGCTGATTAAAAGAACGACTCTGCTTCCCCGGGGAACAGTCACGGAGCCATTTAAAAGCGCCGCCAGGGGAACCGCCCCTGCGCCTTCGGCCAGTATCTTTTTTCGTTCCAGAAGCAACAGGATCGCCGCCGCAATCTGATCTTCCTCCACCAAAACCACATCATCAACACACTTTCTAATAATATCGAAATTCAGATCCCCCACCTGTTTAACACTTATCCCGTCGGCTATGGAGTGATAGGAATCGACACTAGTGATTTTCCCGCTGCGATACGATTCATAGGCCGAAGGGCAGGCTGCAGATTGAACGCCGATAACCTTAACTCCCGGTCTGATTGATTTTACTGTGGATGCTATACCTGAAATAATACCGCCGCCGCCGATGGGCACAAGAATCATGTCGGTCTCTTTGAGATCTTCCAGAATTTCCAAAGCCATCGTCCCCTGCCCCACAATAATATCAGGATCATCAAAGGGATGAATAAAAGTTTTTCCTTCCAGAGCCATTTGTTCAGCTTTTTTAATGCATTCTTCCAAACTCTGGCCCTCAATCACTACCTCGCCGCCATAGCCGCGCGTTGCCTCCTGTTTTGTGATGGAAGCCCATTCAGGCATGACGATAGTTGCCGGAATGAGCGCCTGCCTGGCAGCCAGGGCAACCCCTTGAGCATGATTTCCTGCAGAGGCTGCCACCACGCCTCCGTGACCTATTTCATCCTTGTGGGTCAAAATAGTATATGTTGCCCCTCTGATTTTGAAGGATCCGGTTTTCTGAAGATTTTCTAACTTGAGGTAAATTTCTCCTTCAAACATTTTACTCAGAGAAGGTGAATAGACCAGCGGGGTTTTAATAACCTTTCCTTTAATCATTTTTGCGGCCTGTTGAACATTGTCAATGGAAATCATATGTCAATCCTTTCTTGCTCAACCATTTTTCACCCAGCGATTTGACGAAATCCGGATTTTATCCTATTTATTTATTGGTATGTATGCAATAATTCATTTTGATTTTCAATGATAATCACTTAAACCCATATCTTAAGTATAAGAGTATAACCACTTGTTCTTTTATATGATATATCCAAACTATTGTTTATCCATAAATCTATATTGGGCACAAATTAAGTTTCCAATGCAGAAATTTGCAATTTTTCGCAAGGTCAAGGAAATCAAGGAATTACGCGGAGGCGTACAAGTGGTACGCTGCACAAGTGATTCCGAAGATTGACGCAGAGATTGCGGAAAAGGGCAATTTCTGGATGGAAACTATCAAGGATATGCTTATGAGAATCACTCTTTGGCTTGAAGAACGATTACTTCAGATTGTCGATTTTTTCTATGCGAATCTGTCGCAGCCCATCCCCGCTAGCGACCTGTTGAAACAGTGTAAAATTGTTTCACATCGGGGAGAGCATGATAATAAGACGGTTTTTGAGAATACGATTGCTGCATTTGACCGTGTGAAAAACGCCGGCGTGTGGGGTATAGAATTTGATGTCCGCTGGACCAAAGATCTGCAACCGGTTGTCATCCATGACAATAACCTCCAAAGAGTGTTCAAGTCTGATATAGAGGTAAATAAGGTAACTCTTGCCGAGCTAAAAGAATATTGTAACTTGATCCCTTCTCTTTCAGAAGTAATTCAAAAGTATGGCAAAATCTTACACCTAATGGTTGAAATCAAGGAAGAAAAATATCCTGATCCTGTATATCAAAACAATGTGTTGAAAGATCTTTTCCATCCGCTGACCCCTCAAATTGATTTTCATTTCATTTCTCTGCGGCCTGAGATGTTCATGTTGATTAACTTTGTACCTTCGTCAACATTTCTTCCGAGCGCCCGGCTCAATGTTAAACGGTTAAGTAATCTGGCTCTTTTGAAAAACTACCGGGGAGCCACAGGGCACTACTTTTTAATAACCGATACCATACTGAAAAAACACCATAAGCAAAATCAACGTGTTGGAACCGGGTATATTGGTTCTAAAAACTGTTTATTCCGTGAGCTTAACAGGGGAATAGAATGGATTTTCTCAAACAACGCGGTAGAGCTTCAGAACATATGTAATTCGCTTCTATAAGCATTCTAAAAAAAATATGCTCCGATTGATCAACTGCCCATGCTTAATAGAGACCTTTGGACTCAAGTAAAGATCTGAAGCCAAAAAGCCGAGGTTTGAAATGCCTAAAGTTGGAACAGTATATTAACGTCTCGGAAATTCTACAATTGGTTGAAATTAAAGATCTTTTAATAGGTCCTGGTTTATGCCATCATTCCAGTATTCCATTGTTCCATCATTCCAATTGTGACCTGCCCGCTCGTGCCTTGCAATGGCAGGCGGGGCGAAGCGAACTAACTTGTATCCTGTTCTCCATCACTCCTTAAAAGGTTTTTGTCGTCCGGGTCCGGATTCGTTGATTCTTCGCTCCTTGTTGAGGACTCGTCGATCCCCGGCAACAAACGATCCTTTCTCAACATAAGATCGTTTTCTGCCATCTTATCTACACCATCCGCTGTGATGGCATATCCCCCGGTATCGGTGCGCAGAATCCATCCTTTTTCCTTGAGATACCAGATATGAAACTCCATGTGATGCCGGGGACTCCCAAGTACTTTCTCAAATTCCATGATGCCCATTCCCGGATTCAGAGCATCCTGTCTGCGTGCAACATATAGCAACGAAAGAACCCCTTGACGTATCCGGTCATCGTGCCCAAAACCGTCGGACTGTGACGCTTCTTCAACGATCTTCCATCTATCCGCACGTAACTGCTCGTATTTTGCATCAAAGGCCGCCCGTTTTTCAGGGTCGGAAAGGACTTCGTATGCATTATAAAGCACGTTGAACTTTTCGGTATCCCCGGTTTCATTATTATCGGGATGATATCGTTTCGCAAGTATCCTGAAAACTCGCTCGATCATTTCCTTATCGGCATTGGGACTTATCTGTAAATCTTCATAGTAATCGTTAACGGGTACATTTGCCATAAATCAACTCCTTCATTTTTTATGAACTTAGCGCCCTTCGGGCGAACTTAAAAAATCTCTGACACGGATTTCACTGATTACACTGCCCTTTATTTCATAAATGCGGCAGCATTTATGAAAT
>MAXL01000167.1 GCA_001751005.1 Desulfobacterales bacterium S5133MH16 | reverse complement strand
TCTGCGTTGCGCTGCATTCCTCGTCACTGCGACGTACTATAAGTACGTCTCATTCCTCGGAATTTGCGCGCCTTGAATTTGGAGCTTTTTACTTTGCCGTCGGATTTTGACTTTTTACGAGACTGTCAACCATAATGTAGTAACATCTAGAATCTGTTTCCGATTTGCAGAAAGAATTCAGGATGTTTTGAAAATTTCATTTGAAAAATAATTATGGCCATACAATTACTTAAAAGACATTTTCCTGTAATGTGCAAATTTCTTGTTTTTTGCGGTCTGACGGCATTTCTTCTTTATGGATGTACAACAGTAACGCCTCCCCCAACACCTCCCCCAACACCTCCAGGGCATCCCAAGCCTTATAAAATTGGGAAAAACTGGTACAAACCGCTGCCGCACGCACGAGGGTTCAGCCAGCGCGGACAGGCTTCCTGGTACGGCAGAAAATTTCACGGCAGGAAGACAGCCAACGGCGAAATTTACAACATGTATGCCATGACAGCTGCTCACAAAACTCTACCCTTTGGAACTTATCTCAGCGTATGCAATCTAAAAAACAACAGGAAGATTGAAGTCAGAATCAACGACCGGGGTCCTTTTGCCCGGGGCAGGATCCTCGACCTTTCTTACACGGCCGCAAAAAAGCTTGGAATGATCGGTCCGGGTACGGCTGAAGTTAAAATCGTGGCTCTCGGTACCATTGCTAAGCCAAAACGACCCGGCAGCACCGGTCCATCCTATATTCCGGGAAACTATTATCAAGGAAATTTTACCGTTCAGATCGGTGCATTCAGCGAATTGGAAAACGCTCAAAGACTGAAACAAAAACTTGGCCGATCATATAAAAATGCTTATATAACTATATGTTATGATGGACATGGTACGTTATACCGGGTACGGGTGGGCAGATTTTCCACTCTGGAACAGGCAAACAAACATGAAGAATCTATGATTCAAAACGGTTTTAAGGACGCCCTTGCAATTGCAGAAGACAATGAAAACACAACCACTCCGAAAAGTTGTTTTTCTGGACCGGGACGGCGTTATTAACCGGGACTCTCCGGATTACATCAAAAGCTGGTCTGAATTTGAGTTTCTACCCGGAAGTTTAGAGGCGATAAAACTACTGACTTTAAATGGATTTGCCACTATTATTATTACAAACCAATCGGTTATCAATCGAAAGATGGTATCCAGAAAAGAGCTTGATTACATGCACATAATGATGAAAAAAGCCGTCACATCCAATGGCGGCCGAATAAAAGATATATTTTATTGCCCGCATGTACCGGAAGACAGATGTAGCTGCCGAAAACCGAATCCGGGACTAATTTTTAAGGCCAAGCAGAAATACCGGATCGATATTGCAACCTCGGTCATGGTTGGCGATAGTGCAAAGGATATCGAATGTGCCCGGAATGCCGGATGCGGATACGCTGTTCTCGTAAAAACAGGCAACGGAGATGAAGCACAAAAGATTCTGAAAGAAAAATCAATCTATCCCGACCTTATCGCCCGGGATCTTTTAGAAGCGGCTGGCTGGATTCTTGCCCTTGATAAGTAGTCATTAATTTTTTTCTTATGAAAAAATCCCTTCCCACAAACACCCTTGAAGGATGTCTGGAAAGAATCACCTACTTCAACACTGAAAACCATTATACCATTGCAAAGTTAAAGACCAGCAAAACCCATAATATGGTAACAATCGTCGGCACAATGGCGGCGGTCAATCCGGGCCAAACCCTTAAAATTAAAGGGACCTGGGAAACCCATCCCAGATATGGGCAGCAGTTTAAAATTATATCGTATGAAGTTGTTTTGCCGGCAACAATCCACGGTATTAGAAAATACCTGGAATCCGGCATTATCAAGGGAATCGGGCCTTCAATGGCCAACCGGATCGTCAGCTGTTTCGGAGCGAAAACTTTTGAAATAATAGAAAAACACCCTGAGAAACTGCTGGAAGTTAAAGCTATCGGACAGGCGAAAGCCGCATTAATATGTAATGCCTGGCAAGACCATCATGTTGCAAGAAGTTTAATGCAGTTTCTGCAAAGTATGGGTGTCCAAACCACTTATTGTGCAAAAATACTCAAAAAATATGGCCCGGACGCTGTCAACATCATCCGCAAAGACCCTTTTCGTTTGACAACGGATATCCCCGGCATAGGTTTCTATTTTGCCGATACCGTGGCTCAGAAGCTGGGTATTGAAAAAAATCAGCCCCGACGGGTAAGGGCATGCATTATCCATGTAATGGAACAAGTTGCAAATCAAGGAGATGTTTTTGCTTACCAAGATCAACTGGTTGATCGCTGCAAAAATCTTTTCCGGATAAATCCGGGTGTTATACTGAACGAAATGCATGCACTCTGTGCTGCCCGAGAACTTGTTATTGAAAATGCGCCGGGCGATCCGGACAACAAAATTGTTTATCTGAAAGAAATTCATCAGGCGGAAACCGGTATAGCAAACAGACTGAAAGCCCTGTTATCTGTTCCCGTTACGCCGACCGGTATAGACGCGGAACGCATTGCAAAAGAAGTTCAAAAAAAACTTGCCATAACGCTCTCTTTGGAACAGCTTACCGCCCTGGAAAAGATACTTATACACCGAGCGGTTATCATAACCGGAGGACCGGGAACCGGCAAAACAACGCTTATAAGATCGATTAATGCCGTTTTTTCAGCCCTTGGAAAACATGTTCTTCTTGCGGCGCCTACCGGACGGGCAGCGCGGCGGCTATCCGAGGTTACCCGAAGCAAGGCAAAAACCATTCATAAATTACTGGGATTTAATTTCAAAGAGGGTCTGTTCGAAAAAAACCCGGATAATCCTCTTGATGCAGATGCAATGATCATTGATGAAGTTTCCATGGTGGACACTTTTTTAATGTATCATTTGATAAAGGCGCTTCCAATGACCTCTGTATTGATTCTGGTTGGCGACATTTTTCAGCTTCCATCCGTTGGCCCGGGCAACGTGCTTTCCGATATGATCAAATCGAAACTCATACCGGTTTTTTATCTGAAAAAAATTTTCAGACAGGCCCAGGAAAGTCCTATCGTTGTGAATGCTCACAGGGTTCGTCGGGGGGAATCTCCGGTTCTGAAGCCTCTGGGTGATTCGAACGGTGTTTCCGAGTTTTACTTTTTAGAACAACATAATCAAAATAAGGTGGTTTCCACGATTGTTGAATTATGCACACGAACCATCCCTGAGCGTTTCGACTTTGATCCTATGCATGAGGTTCAGGTTCTAACCCCGATGCATAAAGGCGTGATCGGTACGACCAACCTAAACCAGGTGCTTCAAAAGGTCTTAAATCCAAACCCGGTTATGATTGAAGCTATGGGCAGTGCTTTCAAAATCGGCGACAAAATCATGCATCTGAAAAATAATTATCAAAAGGAGGTTTTCAACGGAGATATCGGAATCATAAGCTCCGTTGACAGAAAAGAAAAACAACTCTCGGTGGACTACTATGGCAGGATTGTAACTTACAATTTTACTGAAATGGATGAAATATCCCTGGCATATGCCATATCGGTTCACAAGTCACAGGGATCGGAATACCCGGCTGTATTATTGCCAATAATGACCCAGCATTTTGTTCTTTTGCAAAGGAACCTGTTATACACTGCCATGACAAGGGGAAAGAATCTGGTAATTCTTGTGGGTACACAAAAAGCCCTGAACATTGCCCTTAGAAACAACAAGCCCACGGAGCGTCTTTCCGGTCTTGCTTTTAGGCTTATGGATAATTAACCGTTTAACTTCTCAACAACTTATGGAGCCTAGTGATGATAAAATGTAAAAGATCTTGACAATACTTATTATTTCACTTAGTTAAACTTCAACCTTGAAACAGGATAATGATTTGAAAATAATTTTTAAAAATAATGGTTTAAAGGAGCACTTATGGCTGTACCAAAACGAAAAAAATCAAAATCAAAGCGTGATAAAAGAAGGACTCATCAGAAAATTGCGGCCCCTAACCTGACGAGCTGTCCCCAGTGCGGTGATGCCCGGCTTCCACACCATGCTTGCCCCAGTTGCGGCACTTACAAAGGCCGCACTGTTATTGAAATCGAATAATTCCATTGCCAGGATAAAGCAATGCCGGAAAAGAAAACGCCTATTATCATCGGCAGCGACCATGCGGCTTATGATTTGAAGGAAAAAGTTAAAGCATTCCTCATTGGAAGAGGTATTGATGTCGAGGATGCAGGCTGCCATAATGAAAATTCGGTCGATTATCCCGATTTTGGAATCAAAGTTGCGTCCATGGTTTCAGCGGGTAAGTTTGAACGCGGGATACTCTTGTGCGGTACCGGAATCGGTATGTCAATGGTTGCCAACAAATTTCCTCATGTCAGAGCGGCTTTGTGTACGGATCTTTTTTCCTCTATTATGAGCAAACGCCATAACAATTCGAATATACTGGTTTTAGGCGCTCGCGTTGTGGGAGACATTCTTGCCATGGAGATAGTGAAAGTCTGGCTTGAAACACCCTTCGAAGGCGGACGGCACCAGCGTCGATTGGATAAATTTGATCGAATAGACACCACGATAACGGATTAAGATTCTGATATCTAACCCTGCCAACATGCGGATTTTTAATTTAACGAAATCTGAAAGCACAATCATTAGAAAAGGGAATGATGTGTGGACTTGAAACTTATTGAGAATGTAGATCATGAGATTGCCGCTGCAATCAACATGGAAATCGACAGGCAGAAAAACACCTTAGAGCTTATTGCGTCGGAAAATATAGCCAGCCCGGCGGTCATGGCCGTTCAGGGAAGTGTTTTTACCAATAAATATGCTGAAGGTTATCCGGATAAGCGTTATTATGGTGGATGTGAATATGTTGATATTGCTGAAAAACTGGCCTTAAATCGGGCCAAAAAATTATTCAATGCTCCCTATGCCAATGTCCAGCCCCACTCCGGATCACAGGCAAATATGGCGGTATATTTTGCACTGTTAGAGCCGGGAGACACGGTTCTTGGAATGAATTTGTCCCATGGCGGACATCTTACACACGGAAGTCCGGCCAGTTTTTCAGGAAAGCTTTATAATTTTTTCCACTACGGCGTAAACCGGGATACTCAAACCATCGACTACAAAGAATTGGCGGTGTTGGCGGAAAAGCACCGGCCAAAGCTGATTATTGCCGGTGCAAGCGCTTACCCGCGTATCATAAATTTTGAAGCATTTGGCCAAATTGCCGAATCGGTAAACGCTTATTTGATGGTGGATATGGCCCACATCGCCGGGCTGGTGGCAGCCGGGCTTCATCCTTCTCCCATCCCTTTTGCGGATGTCACAACTTCAACAACTCACAAAACATTGAGAGGCCCTCGCGGGGGCTTGATTCTGGCCAAAACCGACTATAGCGCTAAATTGAATAAACAAATATTCCCCGGAATTCAGGGGGGGCCGCTGATGCATGTCATTGCGGCTAAAGCCGTTGCTTTCAAGGAAGCGTTGAGCGATTCGTTTGCGGCTTATCAGAAAAATGTTGTTAAAAATGCAAAGGTTCTTGCAAACTGTCTGATGGACCATGGCATAAAATTGGTTTCAGGCGGCACCGATAACCATATGATGATTATCGATTTAAGGAATCTTAATATAACCGGAAAAGATGCCGAAGACGCACTGGGACATGCCGGAATTACCGTTAACAAAAACTCTATACCATTCGAAAAGCTCGGGCCGTCCGTAACCAGCGGTATTCGTATCGGAACGCCTGCTGTTACCACAAGAGGTATGAAAACCCCGGAGATGCGAATAATCGTGGATCTTATTGTCGATGTGCTCAAAAATTACGACAATGACGATCTTATTATGAATACAAAGACAAAAGTTCGCGAGCTTTGTGAAACTTTTCCTCTTTATGGCATTGGGTCTAATTCAACAGGATAAAAAGTGTCTCGGAAAAAAAATCGCCCTTCATGGCAAACCTATTTTATGGATATTACGTTTCTGGTGGCCAAACGTTCTACATGTCTCCGGCGGGCTGTAGGCGCTTTGATCGTAAAGGATAAAAGAATTCTGTCTACCGGCTATAACGGCGCCCCGACCGGCATTAAACACTGCATTGAAATAGGATGCCTGCGTGAAAAATTAAATGTGCCCTCAGGTGAGAAACATGAACTGTGCCGGGGCATACATGCTGAGCAGAATGCGATTATTCAGGCCGCTTATCATGGTGCTTCCATAAAGGATGCAACTCTTTTCTGTACGAACATGCCGTGTTCCATATGTGCTAAAATGATCATCAACGCCGGAATAAAGAAAATTTACTACCATTCCGGTTATGCAGACGCCATGTCAAAAGAAATGTTTACGGAGGCAGGTATTAACTTAATTCAATTTGATGCCGGTTAGCAGGGAGGAATTCATGAAATGTCCATTTTGTGGAGAAATTAACAACAAAGTTATCGACTCTAGATTGAGCAAGGATGGGAATGTCATTCGCAGGCGCAGGGAATGCCTGGTATGTAGTAGACGATTTACAACCTACGAGCATATTGAAGAAATCCCTGTAATGATCATCAAAAAGGATGGACGTCGAGAAGTCTTTTCCCGTGAGAAATTACGTTCAGGCCTCCAAAAGGCCTGCCAGAAGCGAAATATAAGTGTTAATATTATTGAAGAATTTCTTGATGAGCTGGAACGTGATCTCAGAGAATCCGGTGAAAAGGAGATACCTTCCCACAAAATCGGCGAAAAAGTCATGGCCAAACTTCATGAAATAGACGATGTTGCATACGTAAGATTTGCTTCCGTTTATAGAGAATTCAAAGATGTAAACGATTTTGTTGCTGAATTAAAAAGCCTTTTGAGCGAACATAAACCCGAATAAACGGGAAATAATGCACGACGAATATTTCATGAAAATGGCACTTGGCCTTGCAAAAAAGGGAGAGGGATTTACTTCTCCCAACCCCATGGTCGGTGCCATAATTGTTAAAGAGGGAAAGGTCATAGGGAAAGGATACCATCATGCTGCGGGCAAAGCTCATGCCGAAGTTAATGCCATAGATGATGCCGGAGCTTTGGCACAAGGCGCAACGCTTTATGTTACCCTTGAGCCTTGCAATCATACCGGACGAACTTCTCCCTGTACCGAAAAGATACTTACGGCCGGCATCAAACGGGTCGTTGTTGCGATGCGTGACCCGAATCCGGACGTTAAGGGAGGGGGTATAGATTATTTAAAGCACCGGGGAATCAGTATTAAAACGGGTGTTTGTGAGGAACAAGCGGAAAGACTTAATGAAATTTTTATAAAATACGTTAAGACAAACCGTCCATTTACAATCATCAAATGTGCGGCCACGTTGGACGGGAGGATTGCAACAAGAACCGGGGATTCCCGGTGGGTTACCGGTGAAGAATCAAGAAGATTTGTCCACCGGCTACGGCATGCTGTGGACGCTATTATGGTCGGCATTAATACGGTAGAAAAAGATGACCCCAGTCTAACCACCCGGCTGGAAAACAGTACAGGAGGTCTAAAGGGCCTTGATCCGGTGAGGATTGTTCTTGATACCCATCTTAAAATTATTGAAGAAGCTAAGCTGTTGCAGCTCGATTCTGATTCTGATACAATCATTATAACCGGTCCGTCGGTTTCAGAGGACAAAAAAGCCGGAATAGAACAACAGGGTGCAAAGATTATTGAGTCGCCTGTCAAGAGCGGTCTGATCGATCTTGATATACTCATGGACCGATTAGGGGCATTGGGTATAACCAGTCTTCTGATAGAAGGAGGCAGCCGGGTTATTGCGTCAGCCCTGTCCGCCGGAATTGTTGAAAAAATTTTCTTTTTCTATGCTCCCAAAATCCTTGGCGGAGATGATGGTGTGCCGATCTGTAAAGGACAGGGTGCGGATTTGATGAAGAATTGCATACCGGTGAAAGACATTACTGTAAGACAATTCGGCAACGATGTTATGATCCAAGGGTATATTGACAAATGATTTAACCTGAAGTCTGCATTAACTTTTTTTGAAAGAAATGATTTGGGATATTTACAATGGGGTATTGAGACATTATTATCAATATTCGCATACCGATATAAAACTTGCAGAAGTTAGAGGTAACCTTCTCGCCCATTTTTTAATTTATGTTTACTGGAATCATAGAAGGCCTGGGGACCATTATTGAGATACGGTCTGAAGG